>CAZGJX010000086.1:0-19552 GCA_964525635.1 uncultured archaeon | reverse complement strand
TAAAATAAGAAACTATTTAAAAAAGTGATTTTTAAAATTTACATAACTTAAGTTACTAATATAAATGAAGATAAGATAAAGATCGTTTTTCGAGATTATGATTTCAATATATGAATTTTTTATAAAACTTATAAAGAGAATTATATTTATATGCAAATTTATGAAGTCGGTATATTAATTGAAAGCATTCCTGTTATTAGTAGAAATTATATCAGTAAGAACAATTCTGTAGATGTCACTTGTAAAAGTGCATTAATTTCAAGTTTTTTAGATTTTGCAGAGAATCTTATGTCTCCAATTGAATATTTTGAAAGTGCTAAATTCAATATTGTATTTAAAAAAGATAAAATTAAATCTGAGGATTCAGAATTAGATTATTTTGGTTATATCGTAATTGAAAAAATGAAAAATTTTGAAAAAAAGTGGAAAGATAAAATTATGATAATCCTTAAAAATATCATAGATAATTTTTTTTTAAAATATGATTGTAAGGATTATTCAGAAGTCTCCCTTTTTACCGATTTTCAATCTATTATTGATAAAATAATTAGCAAAATATAATATTCCTAATTATTAAATGATGATTTTAACTCTGCAATAATATTATTTATTGATTTTTTTATTTTACTTATTCAATATTTCGATAGACTCATTAATACATTACTAAACCTTATTTTTATACCAGTAATTTTTATAAAATCTGAAAAATACTTCTATACAACTTACTTTTTCAAAATAAATACATATTTATTATAAAAAAAGTGATAAATAAAAAATGGCAGTGAAAGTTGCGTTTTGGCAAAACTCTGATTGTTGGGGGTGTCATCAGAGCCTTTTAAATGTACATTTAGGTTTGCTGGATGTTCTCCCAGCATTAGAAATTGTCTATTGGCCAGCTGTTGTTGATTTCAAGTATGATTCTTTAAAAAACCGGGAAGACGGAGAAATACTTGTAGGTTTTATAGAAGGAAGTCTAAGAACCAATGAAGATATAGAAGCTACAAAATTAATGAGACAAAAATGCCAAATTATCATTTCTTTTGGTAGTTGTTCATGTTATGGTAATGTACATGGATTAGCTAATCAATGGAATAAAGATAACCTCGTAAAAAGGAAATTTACAGAAGTTGAAAGTATAGCAGATGATAGTCAAGGAGAACCTTTTGAACATGTTCCAGGTTTTATCGAGAAAATTGTTCCTATTGATGATATTGTTAAAGTTGATGCATATTTATCAGGATGTCCACCTAAACCTGAACAAATTGTTGGTTCTATACTATTCTTATTGGGACAAAAACCTTTTCCTATGAATGAATTAGCATTTTGTAATGAATGTTCGCTAAATCAAGAAGGATGTATATTAGATGCAGGGAAAATATGTTTCGGGCCAATCACTAGCATAGGATGTACACTTAAATGTACTAACAATGGAGGAGTATGTGTCGGTTGTATGGGTCCTTCGAAGACTGTTTCCTCTAAAATCGATAAATTAAATAACATTGCAAGAGATCTAAGTTCAATTAGTTCTGGTGATAAAAAAAATCTCTTTGAATTCTTAACTTTATTCTTAAATGTCCCATTAATGTCAGGATTTGATCTAAAAGGTGATATTTTAAAACAAATAAATAATAAGGGAAATATCGAAACCCCTTTAGCAAATCTTCCACCATCAATTGAGGAAATTGTGACTAAGTTGTTGAATTATTTAAGAGATAATAGAAACTTCCATGAAATTTCTAATGTCTGTGATACATGTTCTAGAATAATAGGTAGTAAATCATCAATGATAAGAGTTAAGAGAGATTATGAAGGGCTTCCTAATATGGAAGATTGTCTAATTGAACAAGGATATATTTGTATGGGGCCTGTCACAAAGGCAGGCTGTGGTGCATTATGTATCAATGTTAATGCTCCATGTACTGGATGTTATGGACAAACTAAATGGGGCGTTAATCAAGCTGAAAGATTTACAGATACCATTCTAAAAAACTTTAATGTAACTATTTCAAAAGAGGATTTATTATCACAAGTGAAAGATCATATTGGAACCTTTGAAAAATTTACATTAGCATCAAATAGAGAATTTAAAGGAGGCAAATAAAAATGGTAAAAGAAATAGAAGTAGAACCTATAACAAGATTAGAAGGTCATGGTGGATTAAGGTTAGTATTAGGAGATGATGGAAAAGTACAAGATGTTCAATTTAATATAACATCAACAAGGTTTTTTGAAAAATTTTGTGAAGGTCGTTATTGTGAACATATACCTAGGATAACACCAAGAATATGTGGTATTTGTCCAATTCCACATCATCTAACTCCAACAAAAGCAGTTGAAAATGCTTGGGGGGTTGAAATTCCAACACCAGCATTAAAATTGAGAAAATTATTGATAAATGCAAAACAATATAGTTCTCATCTTTTGCACTTTTATGCATTAGCTGCGCCAGATTTCTTATTAGGGCCTATGGCTGATCCAGCATTGAGGAATGTTGTTCATGTTATAAATAAAATGCCTGAAGTAGGAGCCATGGCATTAAAAATGATGGATTTTGGACAGAAACTATGTGCTGCTATCGGTGGTAAATCTGTTCATCCAATCTCAGCAATTGTAGGAGGTATGAAAAAACCTTTAGATGAAGATATTCGAGATAAATTCTTAAAAGAAATAGATGAACAAATTGAATTCACTAAAAAAACTGTAGATATTGGATTAAAAATTATAGAAGATTATTGGGATGTTGTAGCTAATGTAGGAATAGTTCCAACTTATTATGTTGGATTAGCAAAAAATGGGGTACATGATATTTATGAAGGAGATATACGTATTGTCACTCCTGAAGGAAAAAAAATCGATTATGATGTTCATAAATATCTAGATGTTTTAGGTGAGCATATTCCTAAACATTCTTATGCTACTCATATATATTATAAACCAGCAGGATACCCTGAAGGTATATATAGAGCTAATTGTTTAGCAATGATTAATGCAGCTGATAAAATGGCTACACCCTTGGCAGATGAGGCGTTAAAGGCATTTAGAGATAAGGTAGGGAAAATTTCACATCATACGTTTGCATATCATTGGGCACGTTTGATTGAAACTGTAGAAGCTATTGAACTAATAAAAACATATTTAGAAGATCCAGACATATGTAATCCAGATTGTAAAACTTTAGATATCGAACCAAGAGAAGCAGAAGGAATAGGGGTAACAGAAGCTCCTCGTGGTCTTCTTCTTTATCATATTTGGTCTGATGCTGAAGGAATTTGTAAAAAAATGAATCTTCTTGTTGCAACAAATCATAATATAGCAGGTATAGAGAAAACATTGATGCATGTAGCAAAGCAAATATTTGAGGACAAAGCTTTAGATGGATTAAAATTACCAACCCCATGGATTAAATAACTTAAATGAAATTTATATAAAAATCAAAATAAAATAGAAAAGTGAATTATCAAATGAGTGATGTACCGGAAGGAGTTATAAATTTCTTAGAAATGATAGTACGATGTTTTGATTGTTGACTATCTTGTGCCGCCCACATTACTGTTGTTAATGAGGAAGGTAAAGAGATTTTTTCTCGGAATTTAAATGTTGGCTTAGGATGATTGTCCAATAAAAATAATAGATTGGACATAACTTACCTTGCTTAGGTTATAGCTAACAAATATATAAAAAGAAATTTAGAAAATAGAAAAAAAGATCTAAAAAGTGAGAATAAATAATGATCGATTTTGAATTTAGAAAACAAGTTATGGATTACCATATGGGTTCTGATATTATTAAATATTGTTATCAGTGCAGTCGATGTACAGATAATTGTCCCGTATCTAATGTTTCAAAAGATTTTTATGGTACAACCGGATATGACCCTAGGCTTAATATCTTAAATGCTTTATTAGGAAATAAGGATGCTATTTTTTCAGCTGATCCACTTACAATTTGGGGTTGTACTGTCTGCGATACTTGTAATGAGCTTTGTCCTCAAAATATCGAATTAACAGAAATTTTTACATTCTTAAAAAATGAAAGTGTAAAGAAGGGTGAGGCTCCTAATTTTATTTATAGACAAGCAAAAACAATTTTTGACAATGCAAAAGCTATTCCTTCACAATCAGCAATTGAGAGAAGAAGAGAACAATTAGGATTGCCTTCAGTTATAAAACCTGATGTTAATGAAATACAAACATTATTAAAGAATATTGGGGCAGATTCAAAAATAAAACAGAATGAAGGATAAAAGAAAATGACAGAATATAAAATGTTTGAGGGTTGTACGATTGGGAATAGGATTCCATTTATAGAAGCTGCATCTAGAAAAGTATTTGAGAAAATGAACATACAAACGTCCCAAGCTCCTTTTTCATGTTGTCCTGACCCTACAGGTATGAAAAATTTCGATAACAATGCGTGGTTAACAATTGGAGCTAGAAATTTATGTCTAGCTGAGGCTGAAGGAAAAGATATTATTTCATTATGTAACGGATGTACTAATACTTTAAGAGGAGTACAACATCAGTTAAATCATGATTCTTTAAAAAAAGAAAAGATAAATTTAGAATTAGCAAAAATAGGTAAGAAATTTAAAGGTTCGATTGATGTTAAGCACTTTGTAGATGTTCTAAAAGATAAGATTCATGATATTAAAGGTGCTATTAGTAAACAATTAAATGGATTAAAAGTTGCATGTCATCCGGGATGTCATTATATGCGACCAGCAGAATGGATGGAATCGGATGATCCAATGAATCCAACTACATTAAGGGAAATTGTATTGACTACAGGAGCTACAGTAGTAGATTATGGATTAGAAATATTATGCTGTGGATCTGCTGTAAATAATGTTTATGAAGAACATGGTTCCCAAATTCTAAAGAAAAAATTGGATGCTATGAAAAAAGTTGATGCGGATGTTATTTGTGTTAATTGTCCTGCATGCTTTCAACAATTTGATACATTACAGAGAAATATTTCAAAGAAGTTTGAAACGGAATATAATATACCTGTATTATATATCACTGAATTACTAGCTTTAGCTATGGGAATTAGTGCAGACGATATTGGTTTAAGATTTCATAGAGTACGCCTTAATTCCGTCCTTGAAAAATTAGGATAATATGGTAATAAATTAATTTTTTTTTTTACTTTTTTTTATTTTTTATAGTATTTATAATAGATACTACAAGTTCCCTCCATAGACACCATGCAAGGTCCTATTGGATTAATTGGAGTACATTTTTCTCGAAATAATTTACATTCATAAGGATATAATTTCCCAACCATGACTAGATGACAAGAACATCCTGGAGGGATATCTTGAGAAGTATCTATTTGAATTTCAAACTTTTTTTCAGCATCATATTCTTGATATTTTTCTTTTATAGCTAAACCACCATCTAAGATTCTTCCTATACCTCTCCAAGGAGAAGATTTAATTTGAAATATTTCCGAGATTATTTTTTGAGCCAATCTATTTCCTTCAGGTTTAACAACCCTAGAATATTCATTTAATATCTCATATTTTTTATCTTTAATTTGACTTAAAAGCATCAAAATTGAAAGTAAAACATCATTAGGTTCAAATCCAGTAATTACGTTTGGGATATGATATCCTTGTGAATATATTTCAAAAGGTTTTAATCCTATTATTGCACTTACATGACCAGGTGATATAAAACCATCTACTTTTATTTGAGATTGGCTTAATAATAATTCTAATGCTGCAGGAATTAATTTATGTGCACATAAAACTGAAAAATTATCGGGAGGATTAGATTGAATCTCATATCCGATTAAAGGAGCAGTGGTTTCAAATCCTATAGCAAGAAAGATAATTTCTTTATTTGGATTTTCTTCTGCAATTTTTACAGCATCATTGGGACCATATACTATTCTAATATCAGATCCTTTTGCTTTCAAATCAGCCAATGATATATTTGTAGCAGGAACACGGATCATATCTCCAAAAGTAGTAATTATTGTGTTATCTTTTTTACCTAATTCAATTACTTTATCAATATCAGCAGCTGGGCAGACGCAAACAGGACAACCAGGTCCTGATATAATCTCAATCTTTTTTGGAAGAAGAGATCTTAATCCATATTTAGAAATTGTATGTTCATGAGTTCCACAGACATGCATTAGTTTAATTGGCTTATCTATATCATCTATTAAATCTTTTATTGCTGATATAAGTTTTTCTGTAAATTTCTTATTTCTTAATATTTCAATTCCTGGAATTTCCATTTTTTCTCACTTAATTTATTAACAAATTCGAGGTATAGGTTCTCCAAGTGGCATATCTAAAAAACGAGTACCTCCTACTATTGTATTTAAAAGAACCATCTTAGGATTAGTATCTCTAACAATTCCTATTATTTGAGCATCTTTTCCTAATTTAGTTTGTTTCAATTTTTCTAAAATTTTCTCTGCATGAATTGAATCAACAGCTAAAAGAGCTTTTCCTTCATTAGCAATATTAAAAGGATCTAATCCCAACATATCACAAATTGCTTTTACTTCCTTTTTAATTGGTATTTTTTCTTCATCTACTATAATACTTATATTATTTTTTTTTGCCCAATCATTTAACGCTCCAGCTATTCCACCTCTTGTTGGATCTTTCATCGCATGTATATAATTTTTTTGTATCTCTTGTTTTATTGAGTTTATGACTTCTATCAGGAATGATACATCAGATTTTAAATCAGTAGAAATATTAAATCCTTCTCTTGAAGCAATTAAAGAAGTCCCATGATCGCCAATAGAACCTGTTAATATGATTTTATCTCCAATTTGAATATTATTATCTTGTAATTTTATACTTTTATCTCTTATTCCAATTCCTGTTGTTGTAATGATTATTTCATTTAGAGTACCTCGTGGCATAACTTTTGTATCTCCAGCAATTATTGCGATATTTGCTTGAGATGCTGTTTTATTAAAGGATGATACAATTTGATCTAGTTTTTTTATATCCAATCCTTCTTCTATAATATAACATGAAGTTAAGGCTAAAGGAGTACCTCCCATCATTAAGATATCATTTACAGTACCACATATACTTAATTTTCCTAAATCACCCCCAGGAAAAATGATTGGAGAGATAGTATGTCCATCAGATGTAATAATTAATTCTTTATCATGATTGTCTATGGGTATTGTTGCTCCATCATCTAATTCATCCACACCAATCCCTTGATTTACATTTTTCTGGGATATATTTTGAGTAATATATCTAATTAATTCCTCTTGTAATATACCTCCAGCACCATGAGCTAATCTTATAACTTGCAATCTCTCTTTTTCACTCATAATTAATTAAAGGTAGAGAGAATAAATAAAAGAATTTATGGTAATAAATAAAATCATTTCGTTATTTTCTTAATTATTACAAAGTTCTAAAAGAGTACCTCAAAACTTTAAAAATGAAATATATAATTATTCAATTAGAGATTAATTTCATCAATAGATTGTTATAAATTTTAATCATTTCATTGGTAATGTTAATTTGATAAAGGATAAAGAATGGGTTCTTGAATATATTGGCGGAATTTTATTATTTTTTGGTAGTATAATAGGATTTTTAAATATTTGGGAATATATAATAGGAACTATCTTAGAATTTGGATATTTTTTTAATTCATTTATTTTTTTTTTATCTATTATAAGTTCAATAATAATGTGTATTTCAATCATACTTTTCTTTTGGATTGGATATTGGATGAAAAATGGATTTAATAAATGTTTAATTTGCTCAATTAATAATATTGTAATAGTTATAACAATAATTATCTTCATATTGAGTTCAGATCAGCTTATAATAGATTATTATCCATATTATATTGAACCATTATATTATTACAGCATTATTATAATATTTAGCTCTTTTTCAATTTTCTTAGGTTTTATTAGTGCTTTTCTTAATAAATATAATATCAAAACATCCAAAAATCATATAAAAACTATTCATGATTTCCCAGAATCATTATCAATAGAAGAACAAAAATGGCTTATTCATGAAAAGTACCTTATTTTGCTTATAAATCAAAAAAAAAATAAAATATATTTTTGTTGGGGAGATGTCGATGGAGATGTAGGATTCGCTATAGCATTACTTTATGATTTATATGCTAAAAAAAAAATTACAATCAAGGACGGTCTTATAAAAATAGAAGATTATGCTCAAACTGAGAATATTATTTTAAATAAGATTCTTAAAACAATCGTCAATTTAAACAATAACAAAAAAGAAGAATGGGAAATATCCGTTGTCAATTTAATTGATAAAATCAAAAGAAGATATAAGGAACTTTCATCTGAATTTTATGATATTTTGGATAAAGAGGGTATTCTTAGAATAAAAAAAAGAAAAATTCATAAATTAATATTTATAAGATATTATTTTTTAATTCCTGAAATGCAAAATGAGATAATTAGGAAATTGGAAAAGCTAATATATATTAATAAGAATCCAGACTACGATTCATTATGTTTATTAAAATTATTGGAAGAAACAAAGATCTATAAGAAATATTTTCCTCCGAACGTCATAAGAACTTTTTCAAAAAGAGTTGATAATATAGGAAAAACACATTTATTTGATAAAAAAAAATACATTTTTATAAAAGATATTAATAAACATAAAAATCAGTATCTTTATCAAAAGCGATTAGAAGCATTAGAAGATATAGATGATGACTTATTTGATTAAATGATATAGAATTCTCATTGAAAAAAGAAAAAAAATAAAATAGCTGTATAAGTAGATTATCGTAGAGATATAATAATTTCTATATTAAATTCTATAAACAATTAGAACAACAAGGAATTATGGAATGTAAAAAAATAAAAAAATTTTAAAATTTATCAATATTAAGGTTCTTTTTTATGAAACCAGAAATTCAAAAGCAAATATATGAACAACTAGAAAGAGTAATTCTTGAAAATAATGAATTAGATTTTGAAATAATATACATATTAAATTTAATAAAAGAAGCCCATCTTTACAAATATTTTTTCACTAAAGAATATAGAAACCAAATTAAACCTAGACTTTATGAGTTAAATCGTTCAAATATTTTAGATGAACAATCAAAAGAATTCTTAATAAAAGCAACAAATGGAATTTAAATTGCATTTCTCCCTTTAAATTGATGATATTATTAAATTTTTTTATTAATTTAATGAAACAATTTGGTTTTTATATTTTTCGCTTTTATGATTATTTAGATGACAATAGATACTGTTGAGATTATTATTAATGGAATTGTTCAAGGAGTTGGATTTCGTCCATTTTTATACAAGATAGCAAAAAGTTTAGAACTAAAAGGTTTTATATATAATGATGGAAATTTGGGTATTAAATTAATTATTCAAGGGTTGAATAAAAAAATATTAGATTTTCTTGAACAAATTAAAAAAAAACAACCTAAATATTCTTATATTGAAGATATAAATCAAAAAAAAATAAAGACTAATAAAATATATGAGAAATTAGAAATAATAAAAAGTCAAAATAGCCAAGGTATTAGTTTAACACTTCCTCCGGATATCTCTATATGTCAGAATTGCATAAATGGGTTTCGAGATGCTCGTTTAAAGAAATATTATTTTTATCCATTTATAGCTTGTGCAATATGCGGACCAAGATTTACTACAGTCAAAAATCTCCCATATGATAGAGAAAATTCGACAATGTCCGAATTTCCTCTATGTAAGTCTTGTAATGAAGAATATTTAGATTTTAATAATCGCCGTTTTCATGCGCAAACTTTCTCTTGTTCTAAATGTGGTCCTAACTACTCATTTTACTTAAAAAATAAAGAAATTTCTAAATTTAATTCAATGAAAGATATTTTTATAGAAACAGTTAAGCGCATAAAGGATGGTCAAATAGCAGCAATAAAAGGAATCGGAGGTACTCATCTTGTATGTTTAGCAGATAATGATGATATTATAATTAAATTAAGAAATAAAAAAAAAAATCGGAAGAATAAACCTTTTGCATTGATGATACCCAATATAAAAATCATAGAAAATGATTTTAAAATTTCTTTAAAAGAAAAAGAATTATTAGAATCTTTCCGGCGTCCTATAATCTTACTTGAAAAAAAAAAGAAAGAACTATCATTAAATTTAAGTAGATGGATAGCACCAGGACTAAATAATATTGGATTTATGTTACCATATAGTGGAATTCATCACATTCTTTTTGATCTTATTGGTAATATACCTTTAGTATATACAAGTGGAAATCTTTCTAATATCCCAATGAGTATAGAAAATGAAAAAATTTTTAATCAATTAAAAGGTTTAGCTGATTTTTTTTTATTACATAATAGGACGATATTTCAGAGAGCCGATGATAGTGTTTTAAGAGTACATATGAATAAAATCAAGTTAATCAGAAGGTCAAGAGGATATATACCAGAATACATTACATTACCTTTTAAAAATGATATATCTGGAGCTATAGCAACAGGTCCAGAATTATCTGTATCTGGAGCTATATTACGGTTTAATCGTATCTTTCCAACCCAATATATAGGAAATATAACCAATCTTGAAACTTTTAATTTTTACAAGGATGCATTATTTCATATGAAAAATTTATTACAAATTTCAGATCAAGATTTAAAATATATTGTTTGTGATGTACACCCTTCTTTTTTTACTACTAAATATGCCCAAGATCTATCAAAACAATTCACTATTCCTTTATATCAAATACAACATCACTATTCTCACATATTAAGTTTGATGATAGAAAATAAAATAAAACTAGATGAAAAAATCATAGGTATTAGTACTGATGGAATAGGATTTGGTGATGATGGTAATATTTGGGGAGGAGAAATTTTATTATGTTCTTATAGAAATTATAAACGACTTGGACATTTAGAATACCAACCTATGATCGGTGGAGATAGATGTACAAAATATCCAGCAAGAATGGTAGCATCAATTATTTTAAAGAATTATGATATCAATGAGGCGAAAAAAATATTTCAAGAATTAAATTTAGAGGAAGATTTAGAATATAAAGATGTCGAACTAGAAGTAATATTAAAGCAATTTGAAAATGATAATAACCCCTTTTTATCAGATAATATTCCATTAACAAGTTCTACGGGAAGAATTTTAGATACAATTTCATATTTATTAAACGCTTGTAAATTTAAAACTTATAGGGGAGAACCAGCTATGCGCCTTGAAGGCCTTGCATCAAGAGGAAATCCTAATAACATAGCTCTTTCTGTCGATTATTCAAATAATAATGGAAGTTATGTAATAAATACATCTAAATTAACTAAAGACATCTTAGATTTAATAAAGAATAAAAATAATTTGAAAAATGATATAGCAGCTAAATGTCAAATAGAATTAGCCAATAGTTTTGCGAACATCGCTATAATTAATGCAGAAAAATATGGAATAGAAAATATCGGATTATCTGGTGGAGTGGCTTATAATTATTTATTCTCCCAAACTATAAAAAAGAATATTTTAGAATCAGGATTCTCATTTATAGAACATAATCTTATCCCTCCAGGAGATGGAGGTATTAGTATAGGACAGTTAGTTGGTGGTCTATTCAAGCATTCAGTCTTATGAGATTATTAACTTTATATAATATTACACAATCTAAAAAAGGAAAAAATATTTCTAATTCTAATTAAAAAATACTAATTGAAAAAAAAAATATGTCTGATTATAAAAAAATAGTACCTTGTTTAGATGTAAAAGATGGTCGTGTTGTTAAAGGAATTCAATTTGTAAATCTACGAGACGCAGGAGATCCAATAGAATTTGGAAGATTTTACGAAGAAGAAGGTGCTGATGAATTAGTATTCTTAGATATTTCGGCAACTATTGAGAAAAGAAAAACAGTTGTTAATCTTGTAAAAAAAATTGCTGACGGTATTTCAATACCTTTTACAGTAGGAGGTGGAATTGGATCAATGGAAGATGCAAAAGCAATTTTAGATGCAGGTGCTGATAAAATATCTTTAAATAGTGCAGCAGTAAAAGAACCAGAATTATTAGCTAAAATTTCAAATGAATTTGGAAATCAAAGGTTAGTATGTGCTATTGATGGAAATAGAGTATATGTGGATAATGAAGAAGATGCACCAGATAAATCTTTAGTAAAGGTCGATGGAAAATTCTGTTGGTTTGATGTAATGACTCACAGTGGTACAAAATCAACTGGAATGGATGCAATTAATTGGGCAAAAAAAGTTAAAGAGCTAGGAGTTGGAGAAATATTACCAACCTCTAAAACTTATGATGGAACAAAAGATGGGTATGACTTAGAGATGACAAAAGCAATTGCTGAGACCACTGATCTACCAGTTACTGCTTCTGGTGGTGCTGGGACGGTTCAACATATTCTTGAAGCATTCACCATCGGTAAAGCTTCAGCTGCTTTAGCAGCCTCAATATTTCATTTTAAAGAAATAACAATTAAAGAAGTTAAAGAATATTGTTTAAAAAACGGAATTTCAGTGAGATTATAGTTTTTTTATTTAATACTTTATTTTTTTTTTCAAAACCTAAAATATATTATATTTATTTTTTTAAATAATTCCATTAAATATATAGATTTATAGAAAACTAAAATTTTTAATTTATAATATTGATCTAATTATATTAGTTAAATTAATATATCTATTCCTTTAATACAGTTTCAAAAAATAATGAGAAAGATAAAATAATTTCCCTCATTTATTTAATGGATAAATAATTTCTAAAAAACATTTGAAAAAAAAAATGGTTTTAACTAAACGTATTATTCCATGCTTAGATGTAACGGAAGGTAGAGTAGTAAAGGGTGTTAAATTCCTTCAATTAAAGGATGCGGGGGATGCTGTTGAACTAGGCAAAATATATGATAATCAAGGAGCAGATGAACTTGTTTTCTTGGATATAACAGCTTCTTCTGATAAAAGAAAAATCTTAATTGATTTAGTTGAAAGAACAAGCGAACAAATATTTATACCTTTTACTGTAGGTGGAGGTATACGTACTGTTAATGATATCAAGGAGATTTTAAGAGCGGGTGCAGATAAGGTATCATTGAATACATCCGTAGTTCAAAATCCAAATGTAATTACTGAAGGAGCAACAATATTTGGTTCTCAATGTATGGTAACTGCAATTGATGCAAAAAGAGTTTATATTGATTACCCAGAAGAAGCAAAGGATAAAATTATTGCTGAATTACCAAATAAAAATAAATATTGTTGGTGGGAAGTTTATATTCACGGAGGAAGAACACCAACAGGCAGAGATGCTGTAAAATGGGGAATAAAAGTTCAGAATTTGGGAAGTGGAGAAATATTATTAACTTCTATGGATATGGATGGTGTAAAGGAGGGATTTGATTTAGAACTTACAAGAACTTTTAGTGAAAAATTAGATATTCCTATAATCGCTTCGGGGGGTGCTGGAAATCCTCAACATATAATTGATGCATTTAAAATTGGAAAAGCTGATGCCGCATTAGCAGCTTCAATCTTCCATTACGATGAATATTCAATAGCAGAAGTTAAAAAATTATGCCAGGATGAAGGAATACCAATGAGGTTATGAGAAAATGACATTCTATATTGCTATTATAGATTATGAAAGAGGGAATATAAAAAGTATTAGTAAACTTTTACAATATATTAATGTAAAAAGCATTATAACTTCAAAATATAAAGAGATTATTAATTCTAATGGTGTTATTTTACCTGGAGTTGGTGCATTTGGAGATGCTATGACACATTTAAATGAAATAAATCTTATCCCTACTATTAATGAAATAGTATCAGAGAATATACCTTTATTTGGTATTTGTTTAGGACATCAATTATTATTCTCAAAAAGTGAAGAAATGGGAATATATAAAGGATTAGACTTAATTAAAGGAAGAGTTATTTCATTTGATTTAAATAAAGTGGATAAAATACCTCAAATTGGATGGAATTCTGTTAATTTTCAAAATAAAGATCATTTTTTAATACAGGATATCCCAAATAATTCATTTTTCTATTTTGTCCATAGTTTCTATACAATTCCAGAAGATAAAGAAAATATCATAGGAAGTACTCAATATGGTAATATAGAATTTTGTTCGATTGTATCTAAAAAAAATATTTTTGGGACACAATTTCATCCAGAAAAATCAAGTAAATATGGGATTATAATGTATCAGAATTTCATTGAATATTGTAAAAAATGAGAATATTTTATTTTTTTTTAATTTAAAATTTGAAAATTATGATCTATTGGAGGATTTAAGAAATCGCGATGCTTTAATTGATTGTTCTAATTCAGTTATTTTCCCAACTGATTTAAGTGGATAAGAACCATTTAAACATGCTTTACATAAATCGCTTTTTAGGCCGATTGCTTTTTCTAAATCACTTATCGTTTGATAAAGTAAGGAATCGGCACCTATTATTTCCTTAATCTTATCAATATAATCTGTATTGCCATATTGCTTAAGATATCGTCCAGCAATCAATTCATCACATGTAGGAAAATCAATACCCATATAACATGCATTAATCACAGGAGGACAACTAATCCTAACATTCACAGATTTGGCTCCTGCTTGTTTAATTAAAGAAATTATTTGTTTTGTAGTAGTCCCTCTAACAATTGAATCATCTATTAAAATTACATCTTTCCCATCTATGAGACTTCTTATTGGATTTAATTTTTCATTTACTGCAGATTTTCTCTTTTTTTGACCAGGCATTATGAAAGTTCGCCAAACATATCGATTTTTCATCAATCCTTCAACATATGGTAGTCTTGCCTCATTTGCATATCCAACAGCAGCACTTCTCCCAGAATCAGGAACAGGAACAACTATTGCATTATTCTTGAATTCAGGAATTAATAAAAGAGGATCTCGCCGCGCTAGATTTTCTCCCATACGTAATCTAGCTTCTGCAACTGAAATCCCATCAATGATAGAGTCAGGTCTTGCAAAATATACAAATTCGAATTGACATAAAGCTGTTTTATCTGAGGGTAATTGTAATTCTGAATGAGTATCTTTTTGATGACTTAAATGAATAATTTCACCTGGTTTAACATCTCTAACCAATTTCGCCCCAACTGCGTCAAAAGCACAGGATTCAGACGCAATAAAACAGAAATTTCGTAATTCAATCCTTTTTACTCCAATACATAAAGGTTTGAATCCTAATGGATCTCTTATAGCATATATATCACCTTTCGAGGTTAAAATTATAAGAGAATATGAACCATCTAAAAATTTTGCTGCTACTTTAAGAATTTCAGGCCAACTTTCTGTACCTAAAGAAATCGAAGCCAATAATTGGGCAATTACCTCTGTATCAGTATCAGTTAAGAAAATCCTCCCCATATCTTCCATTTTTTCTTTAATTTCATCATAGTTAGGGATTGTTCCATTAAAAGCAAATGAAAATTCTATTTCATTATTTTTGAAATGATATGGTTGAATATAATTAGATGAAGTAAATTCTTCAGAACCTGTAGTTGCATATCGATTATGACCAATACCTACATTTCCCCAGAAATGTGATAATACTTTATCATTTAAAACCTTTGAAACTAATCCTTTTCTCTTATATGTCGTAATTTTTCCTCCAGCTTTAAGAATTGAGATTCCTGTTGATTCTTGACCTCTATGTTGAAGTGCAATCAAACCCCTATATAATAATTGAGATATAGAGAATCCAATATCATCACATGTAACCCCAAAAACAGCGCAATGTTCCTTTGGCTTATCCCTCATTAGATAATTTTTGATTTTAGGACTCATTTTGATATATAAAATAATAGAAAATTTTCTTTAACTACAAGTGATTAAAATAATTTATAATTTTTAATCATTAGCTTAATGTTAAATTAATAATTTTTCGGTAAGATGTGATAAATAATAACAATTAATAATAATAAAGAACTCGCTTTTGTAATATTAATTGGAGGAAAAAGTAATCGTTTTGGTAGTGATAAAGGACTCTATAAAATAAATAATAGATCCATTATTTCTTATCAACTTGATGTACTATCCAGATTTAATTTGGATATTTTTATAGTTGCCCATAATAAAAATCAGGTTCAAAACTATATTGATAAAATAGAGTATGAAAAAATTATAGGATTCATTTTAGATGATTATGATATTATTCAGGACAACAACATCAGAAGTCCTATGATTGGATTATATTCAGCTTTTAAAGAATTAAATAAACTAAATTATAAGAAATTATTTTCAATCTCTTGTGATATGCCATTAATACAGAGAGAAGTGATTAAATTAATAATTTCAAATTCTATAAATATTGATTATTGTATTCCACAATGGAATAATAGATATATAGAGCCTCTATTCGCTATATATCCAATAGAACAAGGTCTTAATAGGGCAGAATATTATTTAAAAAATGAACAGTTTAAATTAGCAAACCTTATTGATAATAATTCAAAAATACGATATATATCAATAGAAAAGGAAATTGCATTTTATGATAAAGAACTATTAACATTTTTTAATCTCAATCAAATAGATGACCTTCAGTTTATTAAAAAAAAGATAAAAAAAAAAGAACTTAATTAGTATTTGCTATTTTCCCTCGGAAGAAGCGCACTTATTATTCCAATAATTCCACCACTTAATACAAGATAGGTCCCTAATCCTATATTATAACCAGTATCTAGTTCATATATAGGTATGAGATATGGGTATACATCTATAATGACTTGTTCATCCGACATAACAAGCATCATATAATTAACCTGACTGTTTTCCGCGCCTATGATTAATATTAATATGGCAATAGTCAATGGAAAAAGAGAGAATATAAAAATCCCTGCTCTACTTTTAATCCCTATAAACTGGACAAAACCAGAAATGGCAAAGATGATCAATACTATAATTAGGATGTATAAAAGCCATGCAGGACCTACAGTATCATAATTTTCTACATTCTCAAAAGTACCATTTAGGTCTTGGAAAATAGCTATTCCTGAACCTACTGAATCAGGAGCGAGAGCTTCAAACATAGCAAATACAAATGTTCCAAGAATTGTCAATAAAGCAGCAATAAT
The DNA here is from genome assembly GCA_964525635.1 of uncultured archaeon. Classification (GTDB taxonomy): domain Archaea; phylum Asgardarchaeota; class Lokiarchaeia; order Sigyniarchaeales; family SOKP01; genus JAFGOA01. The sequence goes on along the minus strand of CAZGJX010000086.1, from coordinate 2,452 downwards.
TGCTAAAGCTTTTCCAGCGCCCATAATTTTTTTACTCTAAGTTTTTTTAGAATATTGATTAAATTATATTCAAATTCGTTTTAATAAAAAGTTAATCTATTTTTTTTTATCTTTAATTATAATTAATATTATTTTTAATATTCAGATTTGGGGCTAAACAATTTTGATCTTAAGAAACCTTTATATATGGGTTTAATTTAAATAATACATATCTCTTAAACAAGATTGAAAAATAAAAGAATTTTTGATTAAAAATGGGAGGCTTAAATTTACTTAAAGGATTATTAATTGGATTAGTAGTTTTTGTAGCACTTAACTTTGTGTCACATATAATCTACTATGCTCTTTCGGATGTGGTTACACTTGCAGATTGGTTTGAAGCGTGGAAAGACAACCCAATGCTGGTAACAGAAGCTTTCTTTGGTTATGCTATTTGGACACCAACTCTTGCTCTTACTCCCTTTGGTGCCTCAGGAACAGTAGAAATTGAAGAATATTTATATTGGGGTATAATGCCATTTGTAACATGTGGTATCGCTGCTATATTAGCTGGATTCTTTGCTGAGGAGAAATTTAATGCTTTTGGAGCTTGGTTTTTAATAGCAATGATTTCTGGAGTTATCCTCTTTATAGGATATCTAGCTCAAGTTGATTTTGATACAAACTATCTAAATAATAGTATTTATGTAACCTATTTTGGTTTTTCTGCAGTTGTAGGACTTGCATATTCTTTCTTAGCGATATTAGCGAGTGGAAAAAGTTCGTATTAATTAAAATTTTTCCTTTTTTTTCTTTTTTTTTTGTTTCAATAACTAATTAGCCTATTATAGTATCATATAGTCTTTTCATTTTAAAATTACGTTCATTCATTCTTTTTTATATATCTAATGCTTTTTTACATAATTTTTATCTTTGTTGGGAAATTAAAAAAACACATATAATGTAATTAGAATTGGTTATAAATATGAAAAATCTGATAATAGTCAGGAGAGATATAGAAAATACCCATTTGATATCTCAATCTTTAGAAAAATCTATTTTAATATAAATAATTTAATTTTAAGGATTTTAATTTAAGAGACTATTTATCAATTTTTAAAGAATAACTTATAAGCATAAAATAAATTACAAATTTAAAAATAAGTGAAAAATGGAGAAATATAAAAAAAAAAATTTTTTAGCAAAGAGGGGAAAAATATTTATTATTATTCATTATTTATAAAGGTGAAATTGCAATAATTAATAAGTAAAAAATTTCATAATAGTGTTGAAAAATAATAGATTGAATGTTCAGATGACAATTGATACAAAGAAAACATTTAAAAAGAATCTAATTAGTCAGGATTTAGTCTCTAAACACAACATAATTCAAAATATCAAGATTGGAATAATTATCCCCGCATATAATGAAGAAAAAAACATTGCAAATGTATTATCAAAATTTCTTGACGATTTTTCAAATCAATCCGAGATCATTGTCATTGATGATGGTTCAACTGATAATACTGCTGAAGTTGTGAAGATTTTCGATGTGACTTTATTAACACATAAAATCAATAAAGGAAACGGTGCCGCTATAATAACAGGTTTAAAGTATTGTAAAAAAAGGCATTTTGATATAGTAATAATTATGGATGCTGATGGCCAACATAATCCTAAATACATCCCAGAATTTATTGATTTAATATTAAACCATGATTATGAATTTATTATAGGAAATAGGTTTAAATTTCCCTATGAGATGAATTCATATAAAAAATTATTTTCTAAACTTTTAACTGCTTTTTATTTTATTCTTTTTCATAAAAAAATTTCAGATCCAACAAATGGCTTCAGAGCACTATCGAAAAATGTTATTCAATATTTAAATTTAAACTCCAAATATTCTATTACTCAAGAAATGCTATTAAAACTAATTCCTGAATATAAATGGAGAGAACTACCAACTAAAGTTAATCAGAGAAAAAATGGTAAGTCATTTATTAAATTTAGAAGCTATTTATTTAATTTGACATTTTGCTTTTTGAGAAATTATATTTTTTTAAAACTCCAGAAAGCATATAAAATACTGAAAAATTAAAAGTAGTAAAGTAAGTTGATATTATAATATTTTAATATTATAAGTAAGAATAAAAAATTAAAAAATATCATTAATTGAGGGTATTTTTGATTCTTTCATTTTGATTGAAATTTAAGAATCATTAATTTAAAGCCGACATTAATTTCGACTATATCAAATCGTTTAGTGTCGGAAGAATATGGGTGATGTTTTTTGAATGAAAATCGCCATTTTATCCATTTTCGATAATAAAATTGCCGTTTTTCCTCATTCTTGTAAGATCTTTTCACTCCGACAAATTTCGAGGTGATATAAAGGGGATTTCTGTCGCTATTATTTGAATGATTTTTAATTTTAGATTCACTACCTAAATTCTAAAATACCCTCAATTAA
>CAZGJX010000085.1:0-19674 GCA_964525635.1 uncultured archaeon | reverse complement strand
AATGGGCTCTCGATCAAGCCACTTTATACTCAACAATGGACTTTTTTAATCAATACACGTTTGCACAGGTAAGTGCTGGTTTACTAGCTGAAATTTGGTACACAAAGGAAATAACAACATGGTCAACTGTAATATCCTCCACAGCTATTCTTACCGCTTCTCTCGCAAATCCAAGTTCTTCTGCTCTAGACATAGCTCTTACTTTAGGAAAAGTATTAATAAGCACTATTACGGAAGTAATGGAGGAACTCTATATCGACTCCTTTATCGAAGCATGGGTTATGAGACAAGCAGAGATTCACGGTTATGGAGAAAATTGGGCATACTGGATAAGCTCTCTGCTCACATCATTACGGGAGACGGGACTTTCTCCTCTTGCTCGTCTTGGTGATAGTATAGCTAATAAAATTCAAGGTCAAGATATTTCAACTGATACCAATATTGATATAGAGCAACGTCTAAGCCAAGACCAAGAGCTTATGCAATGGGTAATTGAGAATGCGTTTGGAAGGGATATTACAACTGATATTGATTTCCAGATGGAAGTTCAGCAGGAGATCCAGAATCGTATGGGAGATGAAATACAAGATATCCTCTCAGAAAAAGCAGATCTGAAATCATGGAAGCGTATTATTGTGTCTAACACATTGAAAGGATTATTATATGCGGGTAGCTCGATGGTTTTATTTGGTACTACAGTAGGTAGTTCAATAACCATGTTCTCTCTTGCTTCCATTCCCTTCAATATCGCAAGTGACTCTATTGCCAAGTGGGAGACTATTAGGCGTATCTCTGCCATAAAGGAGAGACAACTAGATAATATTTATGAAAATATCTATAGTGAACTTTCCAAGCCAGATTCCATTTTAAAGCAACATGATACAATCAAGGCATATTTCACTCAGAAATATCAAGAATATATACCTTTGGTGAAGACATACAGAGATATTGGAGATCCATTATCTAATTCCCCTGTTTCAGCTTTATCAGAAGTGCAATCCAATATTGAATTATTAGAAGCGAAAAAAGAGGCTTTAGATGGGGATTTAAAACTTATTGGAATGCTTTCGCAGGTAAAAGAGACTCAAAAAGATTTAGAGACTTCTTTAGTCGAAGATGTATCAGATGATAATAAAATAGCTCTCACCATTACCTCTCCATTAGAAGCAAGTTCTGATGAGGCTTGGATGTGGAATGAAAAAGTTCAGTCATTTGCAGCTGTAAGTCTTTACAAGAAGGATAATACTATGCCTACAATAAGTCAGACACTAACCGTGGCAAAACTAAGGTTTGCTCGACAAGGTCTTGATATAAGAAAGCCATACGTAGCAAAATGGGGTGATCAAATAATAGCGCCTGGAGTCTCTTTCAAATCTGTTGAGACAGGAGAGACTATAACGATTAGGCATCAGAGCATTACCCCAATAATTCTATACCATCTTGGGTATAAATATAGTGTAGATATAGATGGAAAACCCTCCCCTAATTGTATTATTGAATTAGTTCCAATCGATCAATTATCCGTTGAAGAGAGAAGTCAGATTTTATATTTTGGGGAAGCCTTTACTAAAGATGGAAGTTGGAAAATAACAACCTATTCAGACTTAATTAAATATAAGTATGGAACACTTTTAGAAGGGAAAGTAGATTTTAAAAATCCAATTATTAGAGAAAGGTTTGATGGGTTATATATTAATTTTATAGAACCCCTAACGAATATATTTGCCTCATATTATTCTAAGATTCTTGAGCCTGATTCTGCTTATAGCGCTTTAACCGCCATGATTAAGAATTTATATTTAGAGCAATTTAAAGCCCATTCCAAATATAATGAATTATCTGATGATCTTATTGCAAATTTTGAGAAATTAGTAGATACTGTAAATGATTTTGTATTAAGACCTCGATTTGATAGAACAATACAAGATTTAGGACTTGCTTATATACAAGATATCCTTATCCAAAGTATACAATTCTCAATTATTCAGGAAATTATAAGTCAGAATAAGGGATTTCAAGGAGATGAAATTATTCAAGTTATTGATGAATTTTTGAATGATGAACAAGGTCAAAAAGAATTTATTAAGAGTTTTATTAATAAGAGACTTCCTTTAGTTCTTTTACGATTTTTAGAAAGCTTTATGACGCGTGAAGGTGATAACTTAAAATTACAATTTGACTATAATATCAATTATCAAATAGGTTGGTATCGTGAAGTCTTTAGTTATGCATTTATTGTAAGTCAATTTCTCATTAATGATTTTATTGCTGTAGAAGGCGATTTAGATAAAATTCATCTCTATCAAGTAATGCAATACAATCCAATCCAAGCGAGAACTGAATTTGATGAGATCTTATCAGGAAAGACTCTTTCTAATATAATGAAAGATCTGAACAATGGTATAGAAATTAGACCTTCTGACGTAAATAGGAGATATTATGATATTTTACAGGCATATATTCAAGGATATGCATTTTTTAGTGTAGAGTGCAAGAATTCCAGAGTTATTGGAAATGTAAATATGCTTGAGAAAGCTGCAGTAGATATATTTTCGGGAATATTTGCTCCGTTCTATAAAGCAGCAGCGGAAAGTAATCCAAATATAGAAGAACAACATGAAGTAATAGTAGTTTCTGTTGATAAAGGATTGAAGGAAGAGAATTATATACAATTATTACCATTAATCGAAAAAATTGCCTCCATAAATAAAGTATCGGATATGATCTACATTGATAAAACGACAGGTAAATTTCAGACTAAGGGACCACAGGATATGCAATTTTATTTTAAAGTTTCAGAACTTATAAATGAAAGACTTCAACAGACCAATCGTCAAAAAGCGAAAGAGAGGATTGCAGATTTATTTCATAATGATGAGAATTTCAAGGAGTCCATTAAGGCTGAAGCGTTGAAAATATATAGCCCTTCCTCTCTTGACACTCGGCTTTTTGAAGTTAATCAGTTATTCTGTCAAAGTAGAATTGAAGATAAGGGAAGATGGGTAGAGTTTTTAGATTTACTCTTAATAAAAGATGAAAATGGATTTTATAAAATTTCTTGGGATATCACATTCAATGTTTATAGGTCAACAGGTCAACAGATCAGTAGGACGGATTTATCCAATATAGATTTCTTTGTTGTAAAAGAAGGTAATAATTATATTACTAAGGAATTAAGCGAAATTCCAAATAGTTTCGATTTTAAGCGCGCTTGGATTGTCGTACATAAGGTTACTGTCGATAATAATGGCGATAAGCATATAGAATATGGTCTTGCAACACCTGATGGAATGGTATTAAAACTACCTGAAGGTGTAAAAGAAGGTCTTAATAATATGGATAATAATGAAGGAATTGAGGGTGTCTTTATCACCAATAGTGATGGTATCCTACTCGAAGGACGGGTATATCTTGATACTCAATCTAAAGAGATTAAAATCTTGACGCGTCAAGAATTAATTAACAAAATAATGGAGACTCTTCATACAAAAGAGCAGGAGTTCATAGGTACAGAAATAAATGAGATATATAGATTCTCATATCTACGTTCCATTATTTGGAAGACTCAGAATAAATTAACATGTTTCTTACAGGATGTTAGTTCTAATATCATTCCAACTGGAGCACACGACTCATATATTGATGGGCCGACTATAATGGAAAGAAGATCAATGATACATACAAATTATGAATCATTTGAGAGAGCAAAACTAATAAGTACATATGGAGTAAATTTCGTAGATAATTATTATAGAATATTTGATTTGTTATTCAGACCTGAAGGCAGTGTAGGTGAAGCCCAGCATGTAAATCCAATTATTCATCAATATTATTCAATATTGAATGGGTATGTTACAGATTATACATACATGAACTTTTTAGAGGGTCCAACCATTCGTGAAATTGATAATAGAATAAATCATTTTTTTAGAGATGAGAATGATTATTTTGATATGGATTCTTTCTTACGTTTTATATGGAAAAATGAGGACGATACTTTTAGAAGTTCCGAAATTATAACTTATCCCGATGGTTCTTCTACTAAAGAGGAGTTTACAGCAAAATTATGGTTAAATGAGATTTTTAATAAAATAATTACCTTTAGATTCTATAAATACAATGATCCAGTAATAAATAACGCTCGAAAACTTTTAAATGATTATATCGCAATTCCTGATCACGAATCTCAATTTAATGTTTTTGAAAAGACTTTTACTGAAAAAGAAGCAGAGCTTGCTCAACTCGTTTTGGACCTTGCTATGGATATTTTTGGTCAATTTACCATTAAACTAGCTTGTGCTAATATGATTGATTATTATACCTTTTTAGGAGACTTTCCCGATCCTTTAGTAGGAATTGTTATAGAAGATCGTCCCATCTTTATTATGAGTGATTTCAAAGAGACTTTAAGTAGTCGACTTTCTCATATAGGATTTAGAGTACAATCCACCAGACAAGGAGCCATCCCAAAAAGAATTAGTGATTCAAGAAATACATTAGAAATTTTGTATGGATTATTCTTCCTCGATCCAGCAATACGAATTCAATTAGATTCAGGTAAAAACTTTGATTTAACAACGAGAATCGGCCCAATTCTCGGAATTCAGAATCAAGATCTTTCTCCATTGCGAGCTGGATCAACTCAGACCATAAGAAAGTATTATTCAACTATTTTAGCTAACATATTCAGAGATCAGTTTTCAAATTATGGTACACGGGATATAATACATCAATTTGAGGAGGATATGACTCCGCTTTTTAATTATCTTCTTCACTTAGGCGAGACCGAGATTGATTATTTACATGTGCCTCAAGGTGAAAAGGTTGCACTTAAATTGAAATTAGCACGCACATTAAGAGAAGGTGTTTTTCATTATATGAATCATATTAGATCTGGTTCTGGCGTGACAATAAGAGGCTTTATAAATGATTTTATGGAAAGTAAGAGTTCCTTAACTGAGTTAGTTATAGAAGATATCCAACTTCCAATTAGGACGAGAGGAAAGGATACTACCCCTCTTACCTTACGCCTCTGTAAAGATGACCTTAAAATGATCCCCTTCTCGTGGTACACAGACCTAACCAGAGACTTTGAGTACCTAAGTGGTAAAGAATCTATTTCTCCTACAGAAATCAGGAGATTGATGGCAAAAGGGGATATTATCGAATTTACCTCTCGAATGGAAGATCTTTTTACAAATAAATTACTGCTTTCTGGAGTTAGGGCTTTTATATTATTTCCAGCAAGAGATCTAGGGGGATATTATCTTCACTTACCAGAAAAGACAGATACTACTCGTAATGAAATGCTTCGGATATCGAGCCAAGATGGAGGGCTTACTTCCCATTTTATTGAAATTGATTTTTCTGAGTCGAATAGTTTTTACCTTTTAATGCATTTAGGTTATTTGATTAATAGCTTTGATTGTATTGTAGGGTTTACAAAAATTAATAACGATTTATATGAAGGATATGATTTTCAAAATCCTACCAATAAACCATCAGATCATCGTCTGAGAATAGAAGAATGGATCTGCGGTCTTACACGCGAAGGATTTATCGACAGAGGAGATGTTTTTTCATTGCCTCATAATACAAAAATAGATACTTTTTATACTTTGCAAGTAGATATTTTAGGGGAATCATTTCCAGATCCCAATCGAAATTTTTTTAGGGATTGGATAATAAGAGATGCTTTTCAGAATAATATGGTTTTGACATCTGGTCAAGGTAAAACTGATATTTTGTGGTATCTTGCATATCTTAGTAGTAGAATTGACGATTATAGTAAGTATATTGCGAATAAATTAGGATATCTCTAATATTTAATGATGGTTACCTTACCTTTTTTTATTTCCTCGTGCTTAGATGGATCTCCATCTACATATAATAATCGTAAGGATGGTACTTCATCGATCCAATTGGGAACAGTCTCTATCTCGTTGTTCATGAGAAATAAAGTGTCTAAATTTTTCATTTTCTTTAGAAATTCAGGTATCTCCTTTATTTTATTTATAAATAAAGTGAGATATTTAAGTTCAGGAAATTTAAGGATTACTTCAGGTATTTCTTCTAAATTACAATCTATAAGGTCACATATGAGGACATGCTTATCACATATGTATATGAATTGTTCTTTTTTTGTTGAGCTATATCCAAGCATAAATTGATCATAGTCTTTGGCATCTTCAGTATAATAGATGCGAAGCTTCTTGCCGATAAGTCTTTCTAATTCATATACTGCTTCTACCTCATCTAATTTAAGTCTTGTTGTAAGTATTTCCTCCTCCGTGAGGTATAGCCAGTAGCACATGTCCGCTAAATACTCAATTGTGGGTTGATATTCGCGCTCTAGCATTTTGATAATTTCTTCCTTTAATCGAAATTCTGCTAAAGGGGCACTTACCTTCGCTAGCTCCCTAAGTAAGGGAAATGCCAAATTACTATGAATAATTCTCGTATCATAATCGTTTTCGACCCATGCTTGCAGATTTGAGCAATGTGCCCAGAATTCCTCTTCGGGCGTTATTCCTATATCTTGGGGCGTTATTGGATTTTCCAATGGTCTTGGTCTGCCCCATTTATCTAATGGGGGTCGATTTTCAAGTTGCTGACCTAGCTTGTTCATTGCTTCGTCAATAGAGTCAATATCCCATTGCTCCGTTCTTTCATGTGGATTAATCAATAGCACATATTTACATTTCAGAAAAGAACGTCCGCCTACATAAATCTGCGTTTTTCCTTGCTCTAACCTTAATTCAATATAGTCATTTACTCTAAATTTCCGCATTCCTATGATAAATATATATATTCAGCAATTTAAACTTATTAATTTATTCATTCATTTCTTTATTCCTACCCTATTTCAATATGGATTCTTATTTTATTTTTATAATTCTTATGAATCTGATCATTTACTGATTGGTGGATTAGAGAATAAATTAATTCAATCTTTAAATAAAGGACTATAAATTATAAGTTATAAGATTAGAGTTTGTTATTTAAAAACTTAGGTGTAATTTTTAAAAGATAATCTGGCAACAATATTATCATTAAAAATTAAACTTATTTATAAATTTCTATGTTATAAAACTTTTAATTTTAAATGAAATTAAGTTACTTATAATTCAGAATTTATAAAATAAAAGAATTTCTCTTAAATATAAAAATAATTAAAGTAGTTCACCGAATATTTTAATATTTTATAGTCCTAACATTTAAATTTTTAAGTTTCTCTATTTTAAACAGAAATCTATAATTAATATTATTATGGTGCATTAAAATGGCAGAAGAAAAAGAAAGAGTTATTATATCACCAAATATACATGGTTATATTGAGGAAGACGATTCTAATTACCATATAGAAGTAGAAATACCTGGCGTCGATAAAGATAGCATTTCCCTAAAAATGTTAGAAGATAGCTTTTTTATAAGAGGAGAAACCGATTCTTCAATTTTTACAGGTTCTTATGCTATATGTTGTCCTGTTAAACCAAGTGAAGCAAAAGCTACCTATAAAAATGGATTATTAAAGGTTGATGTTCCATTTAAAGATCCAATGGAAGATGCTATTGAAATAACTATTCAATAATTTTTTTTCCTTCTTTTTTATTAAAATAATTTAATTCATTAAAAATCAGTCCTGTTAACTTTAAAAAAATTTGTTAAAAAAATTAAAAAAATTTTATTATAAAATACCACAAAAATCTTTTGTACAAGAATTTTCACATTCTTTAGAATTAAAATTGATAGATAACACAAAATCATTAACAATATTAGTTACAATATTTAAAACAACACGGTTTACATTTGGATTGTTTCTGAAATGAGTATTAATAATTTGATCAATTTGTTGAAAAGTATCTCCAACAATAAGGATGGTGTAATTGAAATTTCCACTTTTTCTGAATCCATTTATCATATATGGGCAAGATTCAATTAATTTTTCAATTAATTTTGGATTTAATGTGTCTAATTCAACAAATCCCAAAATTAAATCTGCAGTTTTTACATTTATACCTGCTTGATATTTTAATACTCCCATTTCTTCTAATTTTCGGATCCTCATCCCAATAGTCGGTTGACTTCTATTTACTTTTTTAGCAATTTGAGTGTGGGTAAGATTAGGTTCTTCTTGAACTATCTCAATAATAGATTTATCAATATCATCTATTTCAAATACTTGAGTCATAACTTTTTATATCCCTAAATTTTATAATTAATATATATATTATCGATACATTAACATATAACGATAGAGCGATTTAATAAAAAGTTATCATAATATATAAAGATTTGGATCTGAAGAAAAAAATATAGATTGGTTAAAATCATATTTTATATTTTAAGTTGAATAGATTGAGATTATTTCTATTAATAGTTTATTAAAAAAACTTTTAAAAGTAATAAAACTCATTAATTTTCCATTACAGTATTTATATTCTAATGAGTGAAATAAGGAAATTAATTGTTAAATTTCTTAAGATAATTGCAGACCAGACGAGATTAGAAATTCTTCAATTGATTAATAATAAAGAGAAATCATCTTCAGAGATTCAAGAACATTTAAACAAATCTCAATCAACAATCTCACAACATTTAAAAATATTAATTAACAATGGATTGGTTGATTTTTATCAAAAAGAAGTCATATTGGAAATGGAAAATCCTAAAAAGCCAAATAAGATAAGTAATATTTCAAAAACTATTAATTATTATTTAGTAAAAAATAAGGGGATATTTGAAATATTATCTAATATCCAAGCTTTTGTTCTTGAAACAAATAAAGAACAAATAAAGAACTTAAGGGATTTGGATATTTATGACACACTTCTATAGAATATTAGAATTAAAAGAAATCTTATAAGGGCAATTAAGCATGCAAAATAATACAAATATAAATAATATAAATAGCTTAAAAAAAAAAATCTTAATTTTAGGATTGGATAACAGTGGTAAAAGCTCAATTGTTCTTTGTTTAAGAGGAGTAAAAAACCTTGAGTCTTTTTCTTCATTAAATCCCACAAAAGGAATCGAAATGGAAATATTTGAAACATTAGGATCAGAATATACAATATGGGATTATGGAGGGCAAGAACAATATAGAAATAATAATATTGTCAACTTAAAATTTCATATAAATGAAGTTAATAAAATAATCTATGTAATTGATATTCAAGATTCAAAGAGATTTGATTTAGCATTAAATTATTTAAATGAAATTATAAATATTATTATTGATAATAATCATAATGTAGTTTTATCTATATTTTTGCATAAATGGGATCCAGACATAGAAATTTTTCAAAATAAAATTGATGAGAAAAAAATAAAAAAGTTAATCGATAATCTACATAGATTAAATTCTCCTAAACTAAATTTAAACATCCAAAAAACCTCAATATATACAGTATTTCAAAAAATAAACATATAAATATTAAATTTATATGATAGATAGATTTGACAATAGAAAAGAATCATTCAGAACTTTTCAATAAAAAAATTCTTAGAAATGATATTATTGAATATCTTATATTAGGTTTAGGCTTATTTTGTATATCTTTAACTGCCATTTATAATTATCTTCTGTTTCATTCGATTGCAGAGCTCTTTAGCATTATTATTTCTGGATGCATTTTTATTATCGGGTGGAATGCAAATAAATATATGGAAGGTTCATCATTTTTAATACTCGGAACCTCATATCTTTTTATTGGTATTTTAGACTTACTTCACACTCTATCTTATGATGGAATGGGCGTTTTTGTCGATTATGATACTAATTTACCTACTTCTTTATGGATTTGTGCTAGATACATCCAGTCGATTTCAATTATATTTGCTATTATTTCAAAAAATAAAAAATTAAATCCAAAATTAATTCTGTTGAGTTATGCTGTTATAACATCAATATTGTTGTTTTTAATTTTTCAAGGAATTTTCCCAACTTGTTATATAGAGGAAGATAAAAGTTTAACATTATTTAAAATCGTCAGTGAGTATATAATTGATATTATTTTATTAATAGCTCTAATTCTTTTATTTATTTTTTGGAATGAATTCAATAAAAGAATAAATAAAAGAATATTGTATTTTCTTGTTTTCTCAATTATTGCAACGATGATATCTGAAATAGCATTCACATTTTATATTGAAGTATATGATTTTTCAAACTTTTTAGGTCATTTATTAAAAATTATGGCAGCTTTTTTTGTTTATAAAGCAATAATAGAAACAGGATTTGAAAATCCTTTTAACTTATTATTTCGAAAGCTAAAATTAAGTGAACGAAATTTAATAAAAAAAGCAAATGATTTAGAAGAAGCTTATGTAGAATTTGATCAAATTTTTAATGCATCATTACCCATGAGAGTGATTGATAATGAGAATAATATTATAAGAGTTAATGATACATATACTCAATTTTTTGAGGTAAAAAAAGAAGAATTATTAGGTAAAAAATGTTATGAAGTAAGTCCTGGCCACGTATGCAATACAAAAAAATGTTCTTTTCAAAAAATAAAATCTGGTGAGAATTATTCAGAATATGAAGTAAATCGAATTTTACCTAGTGGAAAAAGAGTAATTTATCTTATATATACATTACCCTGGAAAGATTCCGGAGGGAATGTATTAGGTATGATTCAAACTTTCACAGACATAACTAAACGTAAATTAGCAGAAAGTCGTCTTGAATCCTTTATTTCTACAGCATCCCATGAATTAAGAACTCCAACTACTGTTTTATTACAATCAACCGAGCTTTTAAATAAATATAAAGATAAAATTTCTGAAGAGCAAAAAACCGAATTAATTGATAGTATTACTCGGAATACGACAATTTTAGTGGAATTAATTGATGACTTATTAACTATCTCAAAAATTGATGAAAAGAAAATAAAATTAAAAAAAGAAAAGTTTGATCCTATAAAACTAATGCATAACATAATAAAAGCAATGGAGCTCAGAATTCAATCAAAAAATAACATTATTTCTGTTAAGCATGATAATAATGTAATACTCTATGGAGATATACATAAATTCAATCAAATTTTTAGAATTCTTATTGATAATGGTCTAAAATATTCTAAAAATAACACGAAATTTAAGATTAAAATTATTAATAACTATGTAGGTAAATTTAATCCTAATAATCTTGATGGAGTTTTATTTAAATTTAAGGATCATGGTCTTGGTATGGATAAAAAAGATTTAGCGAATTTATTTGAACGATTTTATAGATCAGAAAGAGTAAATCATATTCCGGGAACAGGTCTTGGTTTAGCAATCGCAAAAGAATATATAGAACTTCATGGTGGAAATATATTCGTTGAAAGTGAGTTAGATAAAGGATCAATTTTTTCAATTTTCATACCAAGAAAAAAAACATAAAAATAGTTTATATTTGATAATATTATAATTTTAAATATTAAAATCATTCATTAAAGAATTCATCCATTGAAACCTTTAATTTTAGTTATTGATGATTATCAAGATATATTGGCTAATCTAAAGATAATTCTAACTTTAAATAATTTTGAAGTAATTACTTCAAATAATGGTAAGGAAGCATTAGAAACGTTATTAACACTTAAAAATCCTCCAGAAGTAATTATTAGTGATATAATGATGCCTGAAATGAATGGATATGAATTATTTTCAAAAATAACTTCAAATCCTAGTTGGAATCATATACCATTTATTTTCTTATCTGCAAAAACTGCCCCTGAAGACGTTAGATTTGGTAAAATGTTAGGAATTGATGATTATATAACTAAACCATTTAAGGAAGAAGATCTGATTGCTATTATAAAAGGAAAATTGGAACGAAAAAAAAATTCCCAATTAATCAGTAAAGAGATATTTAACCTGTTATCTACATTAAATATATCAAAACAAACTGAAAACTTAGATGAAGATTTGGATGAAATCATTTTATGTTGGGTTTTATGGGATGATGCTTATGGTCCAAAATTGAAAGAATTTTATACAACTAAAAAAAAACTCACCTATTCAATAGAAAAAATTAGTTTTCAATTATACAATGCTGCATCTACCATCTATGGGCAGGAAGGTTTTACTAAAGCTGAAGGGATATTGTTAAATATAGATAATATTAAAAAGCAAGGTTATATTTATTTTGATTCTTATCCTGACGAAAGTCGAAGATCTGGAGAACAGGAATACATGTTAGGTGTCATTGCTCCTAAAATAAACTATCTTGATTCATTAATGTTAAAAAAGGTTTTTGCAGAATTATCAGATAAAATTAAAAATAAAATGAAAGGGGATTTACAAAAATATTGGGAAAATATCTCAGAAATTTTAACTAATTCTATTATTTAAAAGTACTTTCATTTGGATTAATATTATTTAAATAATAAAAATGGATTACTATCTTTAATAAAAAAATACCTATAGAGAAAATTGAAAATGTCAGATTTATTTATACCTATTAATTTTTCTAATTTGAGTAAATTGATTCCTGAAGGAGAAGAAATCATTTATAGCACTTTATGTGAAGTAAAATTTTTTCTTTTAAAAAAAAAATACGTATGGAAATCTCATGTTTTATTTACTCCCAATTATGTTGCTTTTACTCATCCTGAGATGAAATTGTTTAAATTCAGCTCAATTAATAGTATATTTGAAAATGGTTTAATATTAACTATTGTAGAATTAGGATTATTAGAGCAAATTAAAACAGATTCCTTTATTATTATAGCATTTAATTTTAAGCTAGAACGGGAACCAAACTATGAATCTAAAGATGGCTTTAAAGAACGAAAAGGATACTTTGAGTATAAAATCTTACCATATTTAGTACCTGCTAAGAAAAAAATATTATCTTACGTACAATCTAATCCAAATCAACAGGAATACAATAAACTATTTATAAAAAGATTAATGAGAGAATTACCTAAATTAAATAAACAATCATAGTAAATAACAAGAAATAAACCATAAATACTAAAAATCTTTTATTTTTAAAATTCAAGAAAAAAAAAACCTATAATTAAAAATAAACTATTGTTTATGGAAGTTTTTGATATTATTTATATAAGATTGAATTTTATTTGCTAAAGGAATACATTTTTGTTTTGATGCAGATTGTTTTAAAGCTTCTAATTCCTGAATAATAATTTTATAATCCATTTTTTTTATCAACCCTCCCGAATTATTGGAATATGATTATAATGAAGAATATATTAAAATAATAAGAGAGATTAACAAATTTCTGATTTATTTTTGTGTAATAAAAAGTAAAAAATATGAAATAATTATATATTAGAGGTATTAAATAAAACACATAGTCCTTTTTTTTTTTAATATAATTTATCTACAGGTTTTTTTATTTTAAATAGAAATTGATCAATAAGGTTAATATTCAATCTTTTTATTCTTAAGAAAATCAAAAGCAGAATAAGCAGCGATCACACCTTCAGCAACACCTGTAATTGCTTGTTTAAAAGGGGAGTCTGCCACATCACCTGCAGCAAAAATACCTGGAATATTGGTTTCAGATTTTCTATTTATAATTATTTCATCTTTTTCATTTGTAATTACTCCAATCTGTTTAGCAAGTTTAGAATTGGGAATAGACCCGATTTCAATAAAAACACCCTGTACTGTAAATTCTTCATCGTTTTCAAAAATAACTGATTCGACTTTTTCATTTCCTTTTATTTCTTTAATAATTGTATTATAAATTATTTCTATTTTCTCATTATCAAGAACTCTCTGCTTATTAATTGGCTCTGCTCTTATATCCCCTTTACGATATATGATATAAACCTTTTTTGCATGTTTTGTAAGATATAAGGCTTCTTTAGCTGCAGAATCACTTCCTCCAATCACAGCAACAACTTTATCTTTAAAAAAAGGACCATCACATGTGGCACAATAAGATACACCCTTTCCTGTATATTCAACTTCGCCTGGTATATTTAGTTTCTTATGTTCAGATCCCGTTGCAATACAAATTGATTTCGTTTTAAAGAATCCAAAAAAAGATTTTAATACGAGATAATCATTTTCCTTGTGGATTTCTCGTATATCATCCATAATATAAGGTATATTCAAGGAATTGATATGTTCTCGAAACATTTCCATCAGTTCAGGACCTGTGGTTGATGAAATTCCGGGATAATTTTCAACAATATGCGTAGTTGTTATTAATCCTCCGTATGCTTTTCCTATTACTAATAGATCCATTGCAAATCTTGCTGCATATATTGCACAACCTAAACCTGATGTTCCTGTGCCAACTATAATGATATCATATATTTTATCTGGATCTAATTCTTCAATATTATACATAATCTTTATTTTAGATTTTTATATGGTAATAATATAAAATAAGTTAAAATTAATTTTAGTTTATATTATACTGTTTTTTATTTCAAAATATAAAATATTATAAAAATGTATTTTTTATTTCTATTTATTGATCTTTAATAAATAATTTATTTTTAAATCTAATAATAGATATGTCAGAAAAAACAGATAATTATATTAAAAACCTTTCTCAGCGTGCTTCTGATGATAAATTAGAAAATCAGATAA
The DNA here is from genome assembly GCA_964525635.1 of uncultured archaeon. GTDB lineage: Archaea > Asgardarchaeota > Lokiarchaeia > Sigyniarchaeales > SOKP01 > JAFGOA01. The sequence continues at coordinate 5,109 of CAZGJX010000085.1, read as the reverse complement.
TGACTTTAAAAAAGTTTATTGTTATTGATAATATTCTTAATTCAATTCCAATAATTTTTTTGATTTTAAATGAATATAGGCAAGTTGTATATATGAATAAGGCAGCTTTAGAATTTGCAGAGATTGAGGATATTTCAGAAATTACAGGTAAAAGACCTGGAGAGGTATTTCATTGTATTCGTGCTAAAGAAGGAAAAGGTGGATGCGGAACTTCAAAAGTATGTCCTTATTGTGGATGTCTAAATGTTATACTTAAAAGTCAAGAAGGAAATCCTGCCATTAACGATTGTAGGCTAGTCACTGAATTCAATAAGTCGCATATATTGCGGATATGGTCCCATCCTTTGAAAATCAATAATGATCAATTTTATTCTGTTTCAATTAAAGATATTGGACATGAAAAACGACGACGTATCCTCGAGAGAATATTTTTTCATGACTTACTTAATATAATCAATGGATTAACACTTTCGCTTGATTTATTAAAATATTCCAAAAATATAGATGAAAATAAGAAATATATAAAAAATTTATATTATTTTGCTAATATTCTCACAGAACAAATTCTATCTCAACAATTATTAAATGATGCAGAGCAGAATAATCTTACTTTAAATTATATAACTTTGCATTCTATTGATTTTCTAAAAAATATTATTAATCATTACGAAGATGAATTAAAATCGAAAAATATTAAAATTTTAATAGATCCTAATTCAGAAAGCATAGATTTTATTACAGATAAAACAATTCTTAGTAGAATTATAGATAATATGATAAAAAATGCATTAGAAGCAGTAGTCCGCGATTCTATTATTAAGATTGGATGTATTGTTGGAGAAAATAAATTAAAATTTTGGGTAAACAATCAAGGTTATATCCCCCAAAAAGTTCAATTTCAAATATTTCAACGAACTTTTTCAACAAAAGGTCCAAATCGTGGATTAGGAACTTATAGTATGAAACTATTAAGTTCCTATTTGAATGGAAATGTTAATTTTACCACATCAGAAGAAAATGGAACCACATTTGAAATTTCTGTTCCTTTAAATCCAAAATCATCTGAAAGCATTAAAAATCTATAATATACAAAATTTATAAATTTAATAATAATAAATTTAAATAGAATTTTCTATCTATGTTGAATATTGATATTTGAACCTATTAATTCACGCAATAATTCATGAGCGGGAATCATTCCTTGTATTGCTGGCCGTTCATTAATGATAGTATATGGTACGCCTGAAGCATTATAATATTGACCTATATCTGGATTTCCCATTATATCAACTATTACTGATCGAATCTTTCCTTCTGATGCAATTGCAAATAAATTTGCTGCTTCGACCAAGTTTGGACAATATGGACATTGCATTGTTATCATGACTTTAATTGTTGAAGGAGATATTCGGTCTAAATACTGTTTAAGGATATTTTCATAATAATTTGGGCTACCTCCAATTGCAAATATTGCTTTTACAAATGGTTGGATTTCTTGTCCTATAGGATTAGCTAAATAACGTATAATTTCTTTACCATTATCATTAATAAACATAATTGTAGGTACCCTTTGAATGTCGAATTTCTTAGTATATTCTGGAGCATCATAGATAGACAATTCTTCTATCTCTAATAATCCATTTGAATTTTCTTGATATATTCTTAACAATTGCATTGTTTGTTCGCAATCAACACATTTCCTTACTTTGGAGCCATCTACTTCTGTTTTTAAAGAAGTAAATACCTTAAGTTTAACTTTCTTTTTAAGTTTTCTCATCTCATTTTGTATAATTTGTTTATAATCATTTTCTGAACTCATAATTCATACCTCTTAAATTTATAATAATTAATTATGAATACATACCCCCAAAGTCTCTTTTTCCCTTGGTTAATTTTTCTAAAAGATCTTGAGCTGTAAATGCACCATATATATGCTCCTTTTTATTTATCATTGTATCTGGTACCCCTGTTATATTATATTGCTTTGCTATATCGGGATATGTGTCGATATCGATAATTTCTACTTTAATTTTACCATTAGAATTTAAAGCAAATAAATTAACTAGTGGGATGACTTCTGGGCAGTATGAACAAGTCTGAGTAATAAATAATTTTATTTCTGATTTATTTATCTTATTAAGATTTGTCATGATTTGATCTTTATAGAAAGGATTAATACCAGAAAGATATTGGATACTTTTTATAAATGGAATTAGATGATTACCATTTAAACCTGCAGAATATTTTATTATTTCTTCATCGTTATCTTTAAAAAATAAAATCGTAGGAATTCGTTTGATACTATATTTTTCAACAAATTCTATTTTCTCTTTTATTGATAATTCTTCTATGCTTAATTTACCCTCAGACGAATTCTCTAATGTATTTAAAATATTTAAAACTCTATTGCAAATCGAACAATTTCTATATTTCTTTCCATCTCCCTTAGTTTTAAAATCTGTAAAAACTATTAACCTTATTTTATTTTTTAATTTTTGCATTTCTTTTTTAACTAGTTCTTTTTCGAAGTTTGTTAACAACATTTTATAAGGCTTTCTTATCTTTCTCTTAAATAATTTGAAATTGTTATAATTAATATTTATTTATCTAATAAAAAATAAAATTGCTTGATGAGATTTTTAATAAAATAATTAATTCAACAAGGATAGTTTTAACTTTATAAATTCCATTTTTAAATAAGATTTAATTTCTATTTAAACTTCTATTTTTTTTATCATTAATGCTATGATTTAATATTTATATTAATAATTCAAAGATATCCTTTATTTTTGGTTTGATTTTGAATTTCTTACCATATCTATCAAGCCACCACCAACAACTAACACAATAAGTAGTAACATAATCAATATTGTCTTTATCAAAATCTTCTATTCTTTTTTCACCAATCTTATCAATAATATCTATTCTATGCATTCTACCTATTCCATGTCCACAACACCAATGAGGTATATCAATAATATTATAACCACTCTGTTTAAAAATGTTTTCTACAAATTTATCAGTCTTCTCCCCTCCTCGAAACATTAATTGACATAAATGTTGAAAAGCGACATTTCCTGTTTTTTTCTCTATTGTTGGAGTCAAATAATCAGAAATATACTTTATTTCAGGTTTATTTTTTAATATACTTAAATATTCATTTTTGAATAGATGATAACATGCAGGACATAGACAGATTATTCGATCATAATTTTCAAAGATTTCTATATTTTCACTCATACAGGTATTTAGTTCATTTAATGAGCCTGAAACATACCAGGGCCATCCACAGCAGATTTCTTCATCTAAAATTGTAAAATTAACTTCCTTTTTTAACAAATATTTAATTGCATTTTCTGTATAGTTAGGAATTCTGATTGTTGACAAACATCCCATAAAAAACAATGTTGTTGAGTCCTCTGGTATTCCTTCTGGTAATTTAATACGCATTTTATTAGTAGGATAAGGTGTTCTATATTTTTTAAAATTATCAACTAATTCTTCCCATCCTTCAAAAGAATAACCTTGTTTTAAAAATATTTGTTTTAATTGAATTCTTTTTTCTTCTGTTGGACATTCACCACAATGAATACAATTATAGATCTTGTAGAAGTCTTTTTTTTCGAATTTGATGTTTTCTACATTATTAACTAATTCTTTTACTTTTTGATCAGATATGAAATTCTCTGGCTCTATTTCCTTAGTAGGATAATTTTCTCGATCCTTAATTCTCTTTTTCATTTTCGATCTCTTTTATAAAAACACAGATTTTATATAAATATATCATTTAAACATTATAATTCACAAAAACATTAATAATCCTCTGGATTAATTAATAATTGTTCTTTTTATTTTTTATATAAAACTTCAAATAGATGGTTAAAAATGATTGAAGATTTATTAGTTATTAATGAAGCTGGTCAAGCAATATATAGCTGGCATGAAAAAGGAAATGATGAAGATTTTAATGATGATTTAATTAGTGGATTTCTTACCGCTTTGAATAGTTTTGCAACCATAGAAAGAGGAGAAGATATAAAATCTCTAAAATTAAAGGAAACTCTTATATTATTTGAGAAGAAAGAAGATTTATTTCAAAAACTTGTATTTGTAGTTACAACTAAAAATGAGACTATAATTGAACTATTACATGCTTTTATTCATGAAGTAATGGATCAATTTATATTAAATTTTAAGCAAGAATTAGATCAAGAATTTAATGGAAATGTATTAAAATTTAGATTATTTGATGTCATCATAACTCAAATTCTAATAGATTATGGATTAGATATATTAAGAGATTCACAATTAGAAATTGATAAAAAAAAAACTCTGAAAGCAATACTCTTTATAGAAAGCAAGGGGGGAAATATCTTTTATACTCATGCAAAAGAATATATAAATAAAGAAAAAATGAGTTTTTTGATTCCTCTATTGGTAAACTCCTCCAAATTATTATATAAAAATTATTTAAATCAAGAAATAAAATGGATTTTATTAAATACTATAGAAAATAAGTTTTTACTCATAGAAAATAGAAATAAAATAATTATAACCAAAATTTATGAGAATGAAATCATATTTAAAAGCCAAAAAATCCTTGAATTTCCCTATTTTAAAACAAAAGATAAATATCTGAAAAAACCACAGAAAATAGTAGAAAAATTTGAAATTATCAAATTCAACCATAATATAAAGCAATTGTTTTTAGTTGATTTAGTTGGCAAAATATTTTTTAAGAAGATTATAGATAAAACATATGATTGTAGTGAATATATCCCAGAAACAATTAGTTTTTTAACAGCCTCTAAGAAATCTAGTGAAGAGCTCTTTAATAGAATTATGCTAATATCTATAATTAATGGAGAAGAACTCACTACAATTTGTATGAATTTCAATAATTTTGCTCTAGTCTTGATTGGAAATTCTAAAGACTTTTATGATTATAAACAAATACAAGAATTATGTGTAAATATCTATCAACAACTCTAACCTTATGTTTTTTTTTCATATTTTTTTAAGTTTTTATCATAATTGCTCAAGAAAACCCCTCCCTTTACAGCAATGTCATTAAGTTAAGCAATCACTTTTTTTTTATACTTCCAAAAC
>CAZGJX010000084.1:0-19988 GCA_964525635.1 uncultured archaeon | reverse complement strand
ATTTCAAAAAAATCATTTATGATAAAAATGTAAAAAAAAAATACTCGGTACTGTAGAGGAGTGTACTTTCTCGCATTTAAATGGTAAAGACTTGAAATTCATAACCTTTCTTATCTGAAAATTTTTTAGCAAAAATGACTTCTTCTCCTAAGATTAATATAACTAATATTTAGAAATACTATAAATCATAATCATTATGTTTAAGAATATTAAATGAGTTTTGAATAGTGTTTTAGAAAAAAGATATTCAGGAGATAAAATTATGAAAAAAAATAAAATTAATAAAAAAATGAAAACGGATGAATGGAATGAGAGGAATACTAATCGTGAAGAAAAGAAAACAAAAGAAGATGATAAGGACTGGAATAAAAAAGAAGATGAGGAAAAAGGCGAATATGAAAACGAATTCCATGAAGAATTATATGATAAATAATCTCGTAGTAATATTTGAGCATTACACAAAATAACAAGGAAGTGAGAATAATTTCAAGTAAAAATATTCTCTCTTCGTTAAAGAATGAATTAGTTTGAAAATATAAGTTCGGAGAAATAAGTGACAATACTCTCCTCAATCATTTAATTGATTTTATTAAAGATTATATCTTATCATTTAAACTATTAAGAAATAAGAAAAATAAAATAGACTTCCTCAATAAAGAAGAAAAAAACAGATTAAGAAAATTCATTTTTGGAGTTAAGAGACCTTCTATTACAAATTAAAAAAAAATTAAATTGCGATTTGAAAGAAGGATTGAATTTAGAAGCAATTGATTTTTCATTAATTGAGCAATACCTAATCAAAAGATTGAAATATAAAAAATAATAGCTCCAATTAATTAATTTCTAACTTGAACATTATTCATTTTGTCGTTCAAGAAACTAAATTAAAATGAGATTTATAATTAGAAATTAAAAAAAAAAAATTGATAGATACTATAATAAATTGTTATATAATAATTATCAAATTATTTTTTTGATATTAGCAGATTTTCTGCTTTGATATCAAACCATTTCTTTTTAAAGATTATCATTCTATTAATTATTTAAATTCAACAAAAATATAGTTATTAAGAATTAATTTGTCGTTTCATTTTTCAAGACCACAATAATTGTGAATTTTTAAAAATAAACCAAAATTTATCATAAATAATCCAAAAATAAACTTATAAATTTTGATATTAAATCTATGATTTATTAGGTTTTTGTGAGGTTACAAAATAAATGTTAATTTTTCAAAAAAAAAAAAGTTTTTTATTTTTTTATATTCTTTTCAGTTATTCACTAAATGCTTTATAAGTATTATATGATAACAATCCCATGAAACTCAATGAACTAAATACACTTATCCATTCAAATATTGGTTTATGATATACTAAATCCAAAAAAATCAAACAAGCGACAATCCATCCATATAAACCGATTATTTTAATAAATTTCTTGTGTGGAAGAATGGTTAACACTAATAAGATAAATGTAAAAAGATGAGTATTGAAAAATAGTGCTGATGCCAAATCATGTGCTTCTGTAATTACTGTTGGAAAAATTCCCGCTGTAATTACAAAGATTCCGGAAAGAGAACCTATAATTTGAGTAAATATTAAAGCTGATTTATTCCATATTTTTTTTAGATTTTCTGCCCTCATACATAAACCTATACTATAAAATATTAATAATGGAAAACCATAGAAAGTATATTTAAGATTATAAGAAAATCCAAAAAGAATCAAAAAGATTCCAACAAGAAAACCTATAAATTGAGTTATGTTTAAAATATTCTCATTGTATTCTGTTTTTAATTCTCCTGACCATTTATATAAACTTATATAATACAGAATTAATGTAGTTCCTAGTATAATAAGTGCAAGATCAAAAAAAATAGCTCCATTTGGATTCCAAGAAGAACTTGAATTTCCAAAATCACTAAGATAATTATCTATAGGGTTCCATGAACCAATACATAAAAAGGCAGAAATAAAAACTAAAATGCAATAGAAGAGAATACCTATAATACCTACTATAGTTGTTAATGGAATTTTTTTTTTATTAAATACCATAGTAAGAAGAAGATTTATAGAATATTATTTTAATATTGTAAAGTCCGATTTTTTTTTTTTCAGAAGTTGGAGAAAATTTTGTATTATTTATGAAAAATTTTAGCTTATTTATGAAAAATAGAAAATGAAAATGCGATAATCCTCTTTATAGATGATTCTGATCTATTTTTAGAAACTCTCAAAATTTGTGTGGTTTTAGAAAATGAAATAACAAAAATATGTTTTGATAATATAAAGTTTATCAGATAATTCTATTGAATTGAACTTTAAGTGAAACCATACTTTATATTTCTTTCTAAAGATTTTTATATATACTAACTTATTTTAAATAACTTATATTAAATATTAGAGAAATTTTTATAGTTGATTATTTGTTTTTTAACATGATATGGTTGAATTAAGGATTTTCTTTGCCTATGAACTTGATGATAGCGGGAAAAAAAAAGAGCTTAATTTCTCTGAAAGGGATTTAGCGCAAAATATCCGTCCAGAACAAGTTTTATTGCTCGTCCGAGAAGACTTAAGAAGGATCTTCATTTGGAAAGGTGCAAAATCTCCTGTAAAAAAAAGATTTATAAGTACTTTTGTTGCACGAGATCTACAAGGAGAATTATTGAAAGATTCTCGTTATCATCAATGTAAAATTGTATCGATTGACCAAGGAGATGAACTTCATGAATTTCTTGATGCATTTAATATGGAATCAATGGAAGTTAAAGAAAGATTAGCAGACATGAAATATATACGCAATAGTGAAAGATTAGAAAAAAAAGAAAAAGAAAACTATCCTGAGGAGAGAGAATATCGAATTAATGAACATCTCACGTTAAAATTAATTAAGGGGCAAACGGTAATTTATGCAGATGAAAATCCCTTTCATCAATGCAAGTATTTGCTCATGAACCTCACTCAAAAGGATTTTGCTAAATTTGATTATATTGATTCAATTGACGAGGCGTTTGAGATTTATAACAAAATAGATAAAATACATGAAAGAAATCATGAACTAATTGATCCTGAATCTGAATTTATCGGCCATTGTTCTAATCTCCAGGCGTGGTATGAACATGATTATGATCTCAGAATTTTACATAGTAGTTTGTCAATTCCATTACTTAAAAAAATGGCATTCTTAGGAGATAAAAAAGCTATTATTCGATTGAAGGAAAGCATCGCACAGAGAATTGCTTCAAACAATCATAATACAATTATTTTTTATCTAAATGAGAAATATCTTAAGCTCTTTTCAAATGAGGAATTAGAAGTATTATTTGAAGAATGGCTTGATAAAAACGTGAACTTCGCCTTCATGGAAAAAAGAAGGTTATGGTACCCACTTCTAAAAGAATTAATTGAAAGGGGGATTACTAGAGCAAAAAAAATCATCAAGAAAGAAATTATTTTGTATCTAAAAGAAGATAATTTTGAAGCCTATCGATATTTATTAAAAAATGATTTCTTTAAGCTTCTTAACTTGGAGGAACTTGAGGAACTTTATGAACTCATTCCAAAAAAAGATATTGTTGCTTTACGACGCATTGAAACTCTAATTCTCAAAGCCACGCTTAGAAAGAGAACGAATCTAAAAGTAAAAGGTTGAATTTAAAGAACTCTTAAAAAATCATTCAAAAATAGAAAAAAAATTATTAGAACTTCCATCGAATCGAAAATTAAATTATAGAGAAGAAATTAATAAAGGAATTTTAATAGGTAAACCTCGATATGTGAAAAAAAATTGATCAATTCTTTAATTCCTTTATTTTATAAATTATTAACAAGAAATAAACTAAAATCAAAGGATCGATAAAAAAGATATATAATAAAAAAGCTCAAATAATTTAAATTTATGATAATAGTTTAAAATTATCTATATAATCGCAATTAGATATATTCATTAATAATTAAAAAAAAAATAATAAGAAAAATTTTAAGAAAGTGTTTTTCTTCGAGATTTGAAATAATGTTTAGATGCATAAATTATTTGTATTACAATCATCATAGAAATAATTATAGTGATTTCATAACCAGATACCAGTAGACTAGATGATTTTTCTCCTTTATATATAAATGTAAATTCTTTTATTTCTTCGACATTTCCATCATTATCAATAGAATAAAAATAAATAATATACTCTCCACTCTTTAAATTGTGTAATTTAAATGGTTCTTCATATGCAATCCATTCTAAATTGTTAATTCTATATAATATTATGTTAATTCCTGAACATTCATCTTCAGCGTATAAGTAAAAGATCGTATTTTTATCAACAACATTGACATCAATATTATTTTCCAAATGAATTTGAGTTACAGGGGGTTGAAGATCATAGATTTTAATGATATAAGGTATTGTTAAATTATCATTTATCCCAATATTTCCATTTAAATCACTAGAATTAAAATAAAATGAAAAGATTTCATTCCAATCTAAATTAGAAATGTTTAAATCAAATGACCAAATATTAAATTCTGTATTTATCATTTGATGATTTAAGAATGAACCTGAAGAATTTTCACATAGATAAACCCAAATAATATCTATACTATCAAAAACTTCACAACTAATTTTTAAGTAATTATGGAAATATTCTGGATGAGTTGTATTTAAAAATTCAGTAGAAAATTCAAAAATTATATCAGGTGGGAGAATATCTTTCCTGACGGTAATCTCTTCACAACCTATATTTCCTTCGGTATTATTTGCATAAAAACTTATCACTACAGTACCATTTCCACATTCATCCCATGCTGATTGATTGATTGTTCCAGAATTTCCTTCAAACAGATTAAAACCTTCTCCATTTAACGTATACCATGTCTTATTTAAATTAGGACTATCTATAGTAAGTTCAAAATCAATAGTATTCTTACCACATAATTGATTTGATATAGGTGTTTCTATAGTTATCTGAGGAAATTGAATACTTTTTCTCACACTAATTTCTTCATAATGTAGATTATTTACAGAATCATTTGCATAAAATCTTATAAGTACAGTACCATTTCCACATTCATCCCATGCTGATTGATTAATTGTTCCAGAATTCCCTTCAAACAGATTAAAACCTTCTCCATTTAATGTATACCATGTCATATTTAAATGAGGATCATTAATAATGATATTATAATTAATAGTATTCTTACCACATAATTGATTTGCTATTGGAGATAAAATATCAATGGTTGGTGGAGTTGTATCTTTAACTACAAAAACTTTCCTTACTCCTGTTTGGCCTAGTGAATCATTAGCATAAAAACTTATTGAGATGATACCCTCATCTAATAGATTCCAAGCTGTTTGATTTATTCGCTCATGGTTGTTCTGAATATAATATTTATTAGATGAATTATTAAGAGTATACCATGAATAATCTATATCAGGATCAGAATAAGAAATATTAAAAAATGGAGCATCGTAACTAAAGATTTCCATATTTTTTGGAAATGATATAGATATATTGGGAGGTCTCGAAGGATTATATTTAACTAAACATAAATAGTCATAACCGATTAGCTTAGCACCGCCTAAAAATATATTTTCTTCAGAATCGAATGAGATCGCATTACAATCAATAATCCCACTAGGAGAGTAATCAAACGCTGATTGAAAATCTCCCGTCCTATTATAAACCCATAAAGTTCTAGAAGTAGTTGTAAAGAAAATTAAATCTTCAGAATTTACAGCTAAATCACCATTATGGGAGTTAAATCTAGATTTTTGTAAATATCCTCGACCACTCCAATTTTTTTTCCATAAAAGACTTCCCGATGAGGAATATTTTAATAATGATAGTTGATCAGAACCAGTTTCATCAGTATTACCTAAAATATATATATCATTATAAGAATCCGTAGTAACTTCATATCCCCAACTCTCAAATGCTCCGCTATATGTAGTCTGCCATAATTTTACACCATTTTTATTATATTTTACAATAAATGTATTAAAATGACCAAATGTACCAAAACTATTAGTAACTCCTGTCAAAATTATATTTTCATTAGGATCTATTGCAATATCATAGCACCAATCTGGATTTGAACCACTTATTATTCGTGACCATATAAGGGTTCCCAATTTATTATATTTTAGTAATAAGAAATTTTCATCCTGTTCCCCTCCTATGTAAATATTATCTTCAGAATCTACAACCAACCCTTTACATTCTTCTTCTCCAGAGCCTCCCCAGATATTTTCCCACAATTTTGTTCCATTACTACTATATTTAATGGTTGCAATTTGTCCATCTACAGATTCTTGGGCGATATAAAAATGATAATCTCCAGAAATATAGACATTATCTTCAGAATCAACAGCCACTCCATAAACAGAATCATAACGATCTCCTCCCCAAATTCTACTCCATAACTCATTTCCTTCAGAATCATACTTCACTAAACAAAAATCATTTTTGCCACTTCCATATGCAGTTTCACCAGCAATATATATATTATTTTGGGAATCTATTGCAACATCATGACCAAAATCTTTATAATAATATATACCATCCCATACATCAAATGGAGTAGTTCCGCCCCAAGTTCTCATCCATTCTAATCCCGGACCGCCAGCAGTTGAAGGATAATTTAATTCATTTTCTTTTTGTGGTTTAAATGAATCTAAGCTTATTTCTAGTTGTAAACTTGAGGAGGCAATACATAAAATCATAAAAATTAATAAAAATAATTTACTATTAGAATTTTTTTTCATTGAAAATCATTTATTTAGATTATATTTATTTATCCAATAATAGCTTAGAAGATCTTTATTTTTAACAAATAAAATTTAAATTTTATTTAAATTGGTATTATATATAAAAAAAAATCTATATTAATAAAGGTATATGGGACAATATTGAATATTGACCTAATAAAATCTTAATATTTAATATAAATATTATTAAAAAAAGGATAGCATTGGTTGTTTATTAATTTAGACATTTGTGTAAAAAACACCTAACAATAATAAAATAAATTATTAAAAAAAATCTCTAAGCTCTCATCTTTCTAAATAAATGCGAGATTTTTTAAAAAAAAGCAAATATTTTCTCTCAATATTTCTTATAATTAAATAGTATTATTTCTTTGATTTCTTAATTTTATTATATTAATATAAACAGAGAAGAATAATAGGATATGAAAATTAGATTATTATATATTTCAGAATTTCATAAAATAACAAAAAAAATATGAAGAAATATTCAAATATTTCATTTCTTCTGAAATACTGTTTTTATAAGGAACTTGTCTTTATATTTAATCCTTAATATTAAAGTAAGGTTGTAATAATTCTATCTATTTTTTCTTGTAGAACTTCTAATTTTTTTCTATAAATTAATAGATCTTTTACTTAAAGAGTAAATAAAATGAATTAAATCAGATTTAATCCTCTTTCCATTATTCTAATCTCTAAATACCTTATTTAAAAACATTATTTCTAATTTTTGAGTAATCATTGGAAAAGTTTATATAACAATGTTAAATTTTCTAGTTATAATGTAAAGAATGTTTTACATTTAGGATATATTTTTTAACAATTTGAATATAAAATAATACTCTATAAAGGGATATTATGATTAAAAAAATCAAGAATTTAGATAATAAAACAGAATGGATAATAATTAGTTTAATTGTTGGATTAATTTATATAATAGAAGGAATAATCTTTTTAATTTTAGAGCTTTCTGAGGTCCTTTCACGGGGAATTATCATTGGTATTTTATTTATAATTATAAGTGGGATCTTATTTATATCTTCATTTATAATATCACGTCAGGATAAAAGGGATTACGATGAGAGGCTTATTAAAATCCGCTATAAAGCCAATACTCATGGATTTTTTGCTCTATTGATTGTACAAATAAACTTATGTCTAATAGATATGGCACTTCCAGATGCAGGGGATATACCTATTTATGTTTTTTTACTTGCTGGTGTTATATCATTCAATATAGTATCTGGAATATCAAAGCACATCCAAAAAAAGTTATCTTGATCTGATGAAGATAACAAAAATATTTTTTTTTTCCTAAATTAGAATCACAACTCAGTTGAAAAACAAAATTAACAATCAATTAATTAAGGTAATAAAGTTGAAAAACAGAATAAAAGAATTTCGGGCAAGATTTGATCTTACTCAATTTGCTCTTTCCCAATTAGTTAATGTATCAAGACAAACAATACTTGCTATCGAGAAAGGACGTTATAATCCTTCTATTGAGTTAGCTTTTAAACTTTCTCGAGTTTTTAATTGTCGAATTGAAGATATTTTTTTTTTTGAAGATGAATCTAAACAATCAATATCTGATTTAAGAAAAATAGATTGCTGTCCTATTTGTGGTAATAAACACATGAAAAATGCTAATTTTTGTATGATATGTGGAACGAAAATTCGTTTATGATAATTATTATTTCAATAAGTTTCTAATAATAAAATAAAAGCTAGTTATTTGGATTAACTGAAATCACTAAAGTAATATAATGAATATTATCAAATGTTTTTATTTATATCTCAATAATTTAATAATTCTTTGTAGGGCGGTTTTTTAATATAATCAATAAATTTGTTTATGTTAGTGATTAACAAATTTGAAAGTCATCAAGGAACATAAAGAATTCCATATTTTGATAAAAGATATTATTTTTGCATCTTATACTCATAGACCTTTTAATTCGACTATACCAATTCGCATTCGAGCCTCAAAGGGAATTAAAATCCATCAATTTTTTCAAAAAAAAAGAGAGAAAACTGAAAAGAATTTTCAACGTGAAGTTTTAGTAAAATATCAGACAGAGGTACAAGGTTGGAAATTTATCATTTCGGGACGTGCTGATATAGTCTATGAAAAGGAAGGAACTAAAATTATCGAAGAAATTAAATCAATCTTAAACCTTGATGACTTTGATCTTGAATCACAAACTGCTAATGAATATCGTTTACAATTATTATTATATGGTTATTATTTTCTCCAATTAGGTAAGGTGATTAAGTGTCATCTTGTATTAATAGATGTTTTTTCTGAAAAAACTAAAATTATTGATGTTATCCCTCAAGATCTTTCGGAATATATTCAAAAACAATGTGAAACTATTTTAATTTCTTGGGAATTTAATCAAAAATTAAAAAAAGACCAACAATTACGTGCCAATACAGTAGTTTTTCCCTTTAAGGAATATCGTCCAAATCAAGAAAAAATTATTCAAAAATCTATTAAAAGTCTTCAAAGAAAAGAACGTTTAATGCTTTTAGCACCTTCTGGTTTGGGAAAAACAGTTGCAACTCTATTTCCTGCGCTAAAATATGCTTTAAAGAAAAATCTACGAATATTCGTGGTTACCTCAAAAACCACCCAGCAAAATATATATCAGGAGACTTTAAAGATTTTTATTAAAAAGAAAACCAAATTTAATTCGATTATTCTCACCGCTAAAGAAAAGATTTGTATTAATGATGTTTTTATCTGTGAGAATTCATTATGTCCCTATCTTAATAATTATGGGAAGGTGCCATTGGATGAAGTCATTTCAGAATTACTCACTAAACAAGTCATTAATGCTAGATATATTAGAAAAATAGCTAAAAGCCATATGGTTTGCCCTTTTGAAATTTCTCTGGATTGTGCTCTCTTTTGTGATGTAATTGTTGGGGATTACAATTATGTATTCCATCCTTACATCCGGTTGAAGCGGTTTTTTCACCAAACTTATGATGATATCATATTAATTGTCGATGAAGCCCATAATTTGCCCACCCGAGCAATAACTTATTATTCGCCAGAAATAACATTACAATCTCTAACGGAAAGTACCAATTATTTACAATCAAGAAGTATAGCAAAGTCTATTGAGCAGAAGTTTATAACTATTTATCAACAGATATATAATTACATTACAAATCTAATTAGCCAATTTCCTGATTCATCAATAAAAAATCCTGTTTTGGTTAAATTTGATATAAAATTTTTCGACAAAATAGTAAAGGATTATGATCAACTTATTTTAAATTATATTCAAGCATACATTTTTCAACAAGGATGTCAACCTGGAGGAAAGGATAAGGTAATAGAATTTGGTTTAAATTTGCACCAGTTTTCCATGATCTTACAAGAATGTGATTCTCCTGAGTATAATGAATTATTGTATATAAAAGAAGGGAAAATCAAAATATTATGTAAATCTGCAGCACCAAAACTTGAAAAACAAATCATAGGGTTTCATTCGGTCATAATGCAATCAGCAACTTTATTTCCACTCGATTATTTCCAAAAAATGGTAGGGTTTCCCCCCTCAGCACAAATAATACAATATAATTCCCCATTTTCTCACCAAAATCGCCTTTATCTTCTCATGCCTAATCTTTCCACAAAATATGAAAACCGTCGGGAGTCGTATGATCTAATTGCCTCCATAATTTGTAAAGCCGTGAATGTTAAAAATGGAAATTATTTAGCTTTTTTTCCTTCATTTGCATATCTTAAAGCAGTCCAGCGAGAGATAGAAACTTGCTCACTTTCAGTTGAGCTTATAGTGCAAGAACGTCAAATGAGTGAAAGAAAACGTAAAATGTATTTAAAAAAACTCCAGACTCCAGATAAAAAATATCTTTTATTAGCAGTGCATGGGGGAATCTTTAGTGAAGGTGTGGATTATATTGGAGATATGGCCATCGGAGCCTTCATTATCGGTCCAGGACTACCCGCTTTTTCAATGGAACAAGAATTAATGCGAAAGTATTTTGAATTTAAATGGAAAAAAGGTTTTGAATATGCTTATCGAAATCCTGGTATGATGAAAGTGATTCAGGCTGCGGGACGAATATTCCGGACATCAACTGATCGTGGTTTTGTAATGTTAATTGGACATCGATTTAGCACCCTCTATTATAAGAGTGTTCTTCCAACCGATTGGAAAATTGAAGAACCCCAAGAGGTCATCAAGCGCATTCAATCTTTTTGGGCGGCTCAAGATATAGATCTAAAAGAGAAACCACAAGTTGAGCAGTTAGTATAATTTTGAATATTTTAAATTAATGAGATACTTCTAAAATAATTTAAAAATTATATTTTTAATTATTAAAATATGCCTTGTTGAGCTCATCTATAAAATTATTAACTTTTGATAGTTTAATCTTAAATAAATTCCTGAAAATCCGTTCATTTACCACTTTTCCCCCTTTCTTTTCTATTTCCGCTTCCATCTTTCTTAAGATTTTTCCAGCAAAGGCTCTACATGTATTAAAGATGATAAAATTCTTTCCTTTAATATTTTTTACTCGCTCTATATACCCATAAAAAACAACTGCTGGATTTGCACCATGAGTAGGGGTTCCAAAGAATATGAGATCATAAGGTTCATGATCTAAAATAGAATCATTATATTCAAAGTCCGATAGGTTTCCCTTCTTTATTTCTTCTTGTTTTGGCCACAGCTCTTTTAATTTATTGGAATATTTAATTTGCTCAATAGTCACATCTGAAGAATTAAGTTTTGATGCAATTTTCTCTGCAACCATCTTAGTCCGTCCCGTCATTGAGAAATATAAGATTAAAATCTTCAATTTGTATCACTTTTAATTTAAAGATAATTTATTTTATAATGCTATCAATTCTCTTTAATTCTTAAATTTTAAGTATATGAAATATGAATAAAGTATTTATAACGCATTAAATATTTAATCATAACAACAATTTCTCACTTATTTAATTGGTTGTATTAATGAGATAAAAATGATTAGAATGAGTGATTATTAATTGCGTCATATATAGTATATTACTCATGATGTATAGTTCTTAAAAAAAGTGAAAAATACTCATAATTACAAAAATCTAATCTTTTAGGATATCCAATTTATTAAACTTTTAAAAATAAAACTGATATTGATATATTAAATTTAAAAATATATATATCATCACACGGAAAAATTTAATATAAAAAAAATGATTTAAAAAATCTAAATCGAATTTAAATTAAACAAATTGCTAATAAAAACCAGGCAGAATGAGGAATCCATTGTTCACTCCATCTCCATCTATGAAATGGATTTTTTTCACATATTTCTGGTAAGAAATCGATATCATGTTCATCATTAAAACCGCTAGTAATACCATTAGATATACCTCCCGGGACATTGTTATGTCCAAAACCATATTCTACATTATTTCTACCAATTCCATGTATAAAACAAGCGTTATAAGGATTTAAACCTAAAATCCAGTTTAATTGATCTAAAGCATAACTCTCAAGCTTTTTTACCAATACGTCATCATTTTCATATAATTTTATTCCTAATCTAGCTGCCACAACTAATGAAGCCAATCTAGCATTTTCGCCCTGCCACCAATATCCTGATTCATTTTGGTGAGGAAAGAAAAAACTAGTTTGTTTTTGGTCATTTAGAGGTTTTATATATTGTCTTGCATATCCAAATGGATTGTTGACTTCGGTTGTAATAAACAATTCAAATTCTAAAGAATCTTTAATTATTTTCCATACTTCTTCAGTTAATTTTTTATTAGGTTCAACTTCCATATACCGAATTAAAGATACTAAAGGTAATCCTGCTTCTACAGCATGAAAATAAGGTCTTAAACCATCATCATCAGCTCTCCACCAATTCTCATAATTTTTATCATCAGATAAACGATTACATAAGGAAATTCTCCTTTTTCTTGCAGAATCAAGATATTTTTGTTCCTTTGAAGCGTTATACAATTCAATTGAAGCTAGTAAAGCACAATAATCATCAATGATATTTTCTTTATGATTATTTAAATACTCTAAATTATGCTTTTCTAAATGTTCAAATCCCTTTAAGGCGGCATTTAAATATTGTTCTGATGTATAATCTCCTGATAAACCAAGAATACTTACTTTTGCGAGTGCTGCTATTGCCAATCCAGCACCTTGTCGATATCCTGCTTGATAATCATCTGATTTAATACCTTTTTGAGTTGAATAAGAACAAATTTCTCTTCTTTTAGGATTTCCAGTCCATTTATCAAAAACAATAGTATAAAAATATCCCTTTTTATCCTGCATTCTAAATAGAAAATCAGCACCATACAATGCTTCTTCATAAAATCCTGAAGCTAAATCTTTATTATATATAATTTTCTCATTTGATAATTTATCAAAAGCATATAGTAAATTCCAAACAACCATTGGTGCTTGTTGAGGATTCATAAAATTAGTGTATGATAAATGACTAAGATATTTACTTTTATCACCAGAGGCATCGAACCAACCTCCATGTACATCTACTCGGTCGCTTCTATCACCAAAAAATGGAATACTATAATCTGCCTCATTCCAAACGCCTGAACATCTCTGCAATTTAAAATATTTAAGAATATATGGAAGTATTTTTTCTTGAATTAGATTGTTTTGTATTTCAAAATTCTCAGAAAATATTTTTGTATTTCCATATGGGATTTCTATGTAAAAAGAACCACATTCATTAAAATCTGAAAAATCAATAGTCCAAAAATACCAATTTTTCCATCGATCTACAGGACCACTAAATTCAATTTCCCCACTATACTTTACTTTTCTATTTTCTTTTTCAATAATAGTAAAAGTATGAAGATTTGAATCTTTAGATGCTTCGATTATTCCTTTTTTAGGATAATATTGATCGTAACCAATATGATTTAAAAAAATTCTCATTTAACTACCTTAATAATGTTTTTAATTCTATAATTACATTTTTTCTAAGAAATATAATTGCTTATTGCTTAAAAGGAATCTTTCTTAAAAAAGATCCATATTGTAAAGTGGGTGTATCTTAGATGAATTCACCTTTACTATTTGCTAATTAGATCTCATTTATTATTATTTTAATACATTTTATCCTCTTGATTATCAAGTAAGCTATAATAATAGATAATTTTATTAGGAGAAATATGGCAATAGGTAATATCCAATATAATAAATTATTGGAAGAAAATAAAAAAAAAATGATGTATAGTTATTGTCAAAGGTATATTTGGTTATAATTTTTATATCATTTATATGAATTATTCTCAGAAGATTTGTTGGTATACAACATTATTTTTTAACTTGTAATGTTATTTAGATTTAATTTAAAAATTATGATAAATGTTTATTTTTTTTCCTATCTAATAAAAGATTTTAAATGTTTTTCAATCTAAACAAATAATGAAATATTTATTATATTTCTAAACGGAGTAGATTATAATTGAAAAAAGATTTTGATGATATTGATAAAGATATAATTAGAATCCTCCAAGATAATGCAAGAACTTCTTATCGTGAAATCCAAGATAAATTAGGTATTTCTATTGGTACAATCCATAATAGAATTGCAAAATTAAAAAAAAATGAGGTTATTGAAGGATACACAATTAAGCTAAATAACACAAAATTAGGTTATAAACTCACTTTTTTAATCAGAATTCAGATAAAAGGTAAATCCACCGAAGATATACTTGATGAAATAAAGAATAAACCTGAAGTATGTTCAGTATTTCATACTACTGGAGAACAATCTGCCGCACTTATTTGTAGGTTTAGAGAAAGTGATGATGTTCATAATTTCATTAGAGAGTTAAATGAAAAAGAGGCTGTAACAAGAACAGTATCAAATATGGTTCTTAAAGAATATAAGAATACATCATATGTGCAGATATGATAAAATTTTAGTTTATACATTTAACCAATCATTAAGATTAATAAATCCTTCTTCTCTCTTTATTATTTCTTTTGTATTTTTATTAAATATGATTGTAAATCTATAAGACCTTCGTCTTGAATATGATTCCGCTAAAACTAATATAACATTAATAAAATCACCATCTATTTTGAATAATGGAATTACAGCATTCCATTTATAGAAAAATCTAAATTTTTTACTGTATTCCAAAGTTTTATCGATAAATTCCATTTCTACAGAATTAAAGCTATAAGATTTCTCTATTATATCTATAGATCTTGATCCAAAAAGTCTTTTTTTAATAAGCTTATAATTGATTTTATTATTTGTTTTATGATTTTCATAGATAATATAAATATAAGGTAGAATACCAGGAATATATAAACTATCTTTTGGTAATTTTGATTGAATAATTAATCTCAGAATTGCTTTAAATCCAAAATAACAAACTAAACAAAAACTATAAAGATAAAAGAGATTAATAAATATAGATAGATTCGCACCAGTTAAGAATAATGATATTAAAATTAAAATATTAATAATAGAGAAGGAAGCAAGTAAGGGATTCACAGCCCGGTCTGCAAGAAATCTGTACTCTTTTCTTGATATTGGATAAAATAATGGGATCTTTGAAGCTGTAAAATAATCTAAAAAGTTATGAATAGAATAACCAATTAAAGCACCTAACCAAGCCATCAAAAATTGAAAATCTGATATAACTAAATTAAATAGGTAACTTATGGATCCAGTAAATATAATACCAATTATAAAAGAATGCGATCCTGCTTTATGAGAAAGAAAATATGAATTTAGCAATTTTTGAAGTGGAGCCAGAAGAATATCAAAATCGGGTAAGAATGACATAAGCCAAATAAACATGACTGTCTCTGGAGGAACATACCCTAAGAAAGGAATGGGTATTAGAATTCCAATAAACATATGAGTAAAAAAATCCATAGAACTCAGATTAAAAAATAAATATTCTTTTTTAACTTTCACTTTTATTAAATATTATTTAGATTTCTTGGATCTATTCTTATAATGATTTTGGTTTGTTTAAGGAAATATATATTCTAAAAAAAGGAAAATTCACTGCAAAAAATTATCGAATTATTAATTGGATTCTTTTTTGATTAAGATATTATGATTTCTATTTTTTTTTAAGATTTTCTTAATTAATACACTTACATCTTCACTATTACATGTTTTATAGGCTCTTTTTAATTCTTTAAGTAATCCTTGTATTTTTATCACTTTAGTTGAGTTATATTATAATATTTTTCTATAAAATTAATAAACTGGATCTATTTAAAGATGGATATTAATGATTTAATGAAGATATCTGCATTTATGTTTTAATTTTATTTCTTTTTCTTGAAATTCTGGACACACCTTATAGTTTGGAAATTTACAGATTGATTGAGTTTGGGGTAGATTACAACTTAGATCGAATGGACAAAATAAAATGAATTTATCATAAAGATTTATATCTTTAACAATCATAAACATTCAATTATTAGAATTATATTTAATAAAATTTAGAGTTTGAACTTCTAAGAACATAGAGACAACAAGTTTTGTAATTTTTATCTATGAATATATTTAAATGATCTCTATATCATCAAAAATTTTTTTAGGTGTATGGAATTAATATATCTAATAATCAGTAATTTGAAAAAAAAAATGATTAAATATGTCAAACATTCCGATTATAATTTTAAAAGAAGGGACAGAAGAAGTTCGTGAAAAAGAAGCTAGAAGGCAAAATATTAATGCTATGATTGCTATAACAGAAGCTGTCCAGTCTACAATGGGTCCAAAAGGTATGGATAAAATGCTTGTTGATTCTCTTGGAGATGTAACAATAACAAATGATGGGGCTGAGATTCTTGATAGATTATCTATAGAAAATGTAGCTGCCACAATGATGGTTAATTTAGCTAAATCAATAGATAAAGAAGTAGGTGATGGGACAACTTCTGCAGTAGTATTTTGTGCTGCGTTATTAAGAAATGCACTAGAATTAATAGAACAAGGTATTCATCCAAAACCAATAATGAAGGGATATAAACTAGCTGCGGATAAAGCCGTAGAAATACTTGGTGAAATTGCAGAGAAAATATCAATAGATGATTTAAAAATGCTTAAAAATGCGGCTCTTACATCAATGAATTCAAAAGATATTGCTGCTGTGAAAGATTATTTTGCTGAATTAGTATTAAAAGCAGTAAAACATATAGCTGAAAAAAATACAGGTTCAATTTTTAATAAAGTAAACAATATAAAAATTATTAAAGCAAGTGGAAAATCTTTAAAAGAATCTGAATTAATCAATGGAGTTTATATTGATAAAGAAAAAATTAGTTCAAATATGCCTGATGTTTTAAAGGATGTTAAGATAGCTGTTGTAAGAAAAAAATTGGATATTAGCAAATCAACTTATGATTCTAAGATTGAGATTTCAAGACCAGAGGATATCCAGAAATTCTTAGATCAAGAAAAAGAAATGCTAATGAATTTCTTAGAGTATTTTAAGAATTTAGGTGTAAAAATGATTGTAAATAGTCAAGATATTTCCGACAAGTTTGGTGCTTTATTAGGAAAAGAGGGTATTGCTGCAATTAAAAGTGTAGGTGAAAAAGATATAAAAGCAGTATTAAATGCAACTAATGCAAATTTAATTGATAATCTTAAAGATTTATCTGAAGAAGATCTTGGATTTGCAAAAAAGGTTAAATTTGAAAAAATAGGAGATGATAATTATACTCTTTTCTCTGGTTGTGAACACCCAAAATCTGTAGCAATTTTATTGAAAGGTGGTCTTGAAAAAATATTACATACTGCTGAAAATGCATTACATGATGTTATTAATGTTTTAGCGAAGATCATTGATACTAAGTCCATAGTAGCAGGTGGAGGTGCTGTTTATATGGAATTAGCTAAAAGATTAAAGTCTTATGCTACAGAAATGAGCGGAAAAGAACAACTTGCAGTTCAAGTATTTGCAAATGCACTTGAAGAAATCCCAAAAACCTTAATTCGAAATGCAGGATTAGATGAAATTGAAAAAATGACTGATCTCAGAGCCGCACATAAAACTCCAGAAGATAAATGGATTGGAATTGATACAATTAAAAATGAGATATTAAACAATTTAGAAAATGGAATTGTTGAACCAACCGAACTTGTAAAACATATCATATTATCTGGTAGTGAACTTTCTACACTTGTTTTACGTGTTGATCGTATTATTAGTGCAAAATCATCTAAATAGGTAATTTTTTTATTATTATTTTTTATTAATTCTTTTTTTTTTTAGTTATATATCATTTTGACAGTTAGTTAATTTTCTAACTATAATTAAATATAATTTTAAATTCAACACTACCATACTCTCGCTTTGTTTAAATGTTATTTTTCAATTTCTAAACAAATATAAATAAAAAAAAAAGTAAAAATTCTTAAATTTTAATTATTTTTTTAAGAATTTAGAAGTGTATCAAACATCTCTGGTCCGTAAATTTCAGCAACTTTATTTTTTAAATCTTCAATAATTTTACTTTCTTCTTCTTTTGAGATCTTTAAACTTACTAGAATAAGTTTATTACCTATAATCTTTAAATATTTAGAATTAACTTTCATAATTTCCTTTATTGGAAAATAATTAAGTAGATTAGTTAAAAGCCTCTGTAATAAATTAGTCTCAATTGATTCCTTTTGCAACCATTTTTGAAGTTCTTTCTCTTTTGATGTTCTGTATTCCATAAATAAATCATCAAATACTTGAAATTGAGAGAGTTCAGGATCTGGTTCTTGAAGAGCACTTCGAAATTTAGATATAAATGACCAAATCATATATTCAAATACAATTGTAGTTGATTTTAAATCCTTTCTATCTTTTGTAATACCAACAAAGAGTCCAAATTCTATTTCCCTATATAGAAATATTAGTTCATGGATTTGCATTTCTTTTATAAACGTATCCTTATTTTCATCTATTTCTTTGGCAAAATTCTGCATGGCAGTAAAGAAACTGCCCAATAATAATGAATCCATAGTAATATTAATATCTACAAATTTTGAATAAAAAGGAATTCCTCCTTCTTTCAAAATTATTAAACCATTTAATACCATTCCATTTTCTCTCTGATTTTTAATATTAAGATTTATTTTTGTTCAAATGATTTTGACATTACGTTAATTATAGAAAACCCGCTAAGATATATAAAGACATATCCAATTAAAAATACTAGGTCATAAAGTTCAAATAATTGAGATCCTGTTGTATTTTCAATGTAATTGTAAATAATATCTGCGATAATAGTGCATATTATTCCTATAAGTAATAATAACCAAGCTATGCTTATCTTCCCATGTCTTAGTTTAGTTAATACAAACATAGCGAAGAACAATAAAATTAGATCAACCACTGGATAAGCCATTCCAATCAATAATGGTATTACTTCTTCAGCAGGAATATCCCAACTATACCAATCTTGGATGGGAAAGATTATAACAAATAAACTAACTAAAACGCATATAATTGCAAACAAGATCAATACGATAATAATTTCAAGAGTAGATAGTTTAATTTTTATTAACCGCATTTGTAATATTAGTCCAATAGATAAAGGTAAATACGCAATCAGATAGAAAAAATCAGCGATACTTGGAAATGGTTCTATCTTCAAAAAGATTTCCAAATAATTGTATAAAAACTCACCTATAAACCATCCTAAGATACCTAATCCTAATAGAAACCATATTTTTCCTGACATTGTAGAGAGTTTATACATTATTCCAATTAAAATGAGTATTACAGTACCAATTCCTATTGCAGTAACAATAATAACAAATTGTGTGATAGCGGCGAATTCTTCTAAATCAATTGGGAAGATTAGATTTCCAGTTAACCAGTATATTGTCATAGATATAAGGAAAATCATACTTACAAGAAATATGATTTTCATAATTTTATCTGATATTTTCATTATTGTTTTCCTTTTTTTTTATTTATAGAATTTTAATAAAAATTATATAAAATCTATATTTATAAATTTATCAAGAATTAGCTTTTTAAAATGGTAAATTAATTAAACTTAATTTTATATTCAAAAGAATAAAGTTGTAGAAAAAGATATTTTTGAATAATTATATAAATTATAGAATAAATCTATAATATTTAAAAAATAAAAATAAAAATAAAAAGGGTTAATTTTATAGATGAATGATCAATTATAAATTAACCCCTTTTTTTATTTTCT
>CAZGJX010000083.1:0-20960 GCA_964525635.1 uncultured archaeon | reverse complement strand
TAAATCTTCTAAAATAAAAAAAGATACATCATTAGAAGGACTTTTCTTAACGATCATAGGAGTTATTTTAAGTTCCATAGGAGCACTTTGTACAAATATACTTACACAAGGATTAAATGATGCTAATATAGATCTTCTATCTTTTTTTGGTTGGACAGAGATAGTTTTTGGAATTTTCTGGTTTGATTTTTATCATATCTGGCTATTTTTATCTTTTTGGAGTTTAATTATATTTTTCATGTTAGGTGTTATTTTTTACCAAAGTGGATTTCAGAGAGGAAAAGCATCTATTATCTATCTTATAATTAATAGTCTTTCAGTTATTATTCCTATTCTTGTTGGATTAACAATATTTAAACAAACCGTTGAAAATTATTATCTATTTTTCTTTGCATTAGTAATAATAATATTCAGCATAATTAATCTAAGTAAATTTCAAGCAAAAATGGAATCATATTCGGATAATAAATAAATTTTAGTCTATTTTCTGCTCTTTTTTAGGTTTAATTTTTTCTACTAAAGGTGTAAATTCTCTAAAATCCATAAGAAATGCTCCCGAAGCAATACTTGCCATAGTAAGACCATACCAAAATGGATTAATTAGGTATAAAAATGGACCTAATATTGGACCTATCACTTGAGATGTGCTATCTAAAGTTGTCGTATAACCATTAATAACCCCCATTTCTTTTGGAGATACTGTTTTAGTTATTTTACCAATTAAGGGTCCTCGTGAGCAAGAAACACCATAACTTATTATTACAAATATTATGATAAATATCCAAACTTCAGAATATAGAAATCCGAAGATTCCAATGAAGAAAAAAGAAATTATTAGAATTAATAATCCAATTCTCGTCATTTTCCTTTCACCTAATTTTTTCATTGTTGGGGTGAAAACTGTAACTCTAACAATTGCACGAGATATTCCAGAAATTTCTAACATTATTATTATCCCTAATTGATCAAGACCGATAATTGATCCAATAAAAAGAGAAAGAGGTGCTACATAAAGCATAAATGAAAGAGTATGAAAAGCATATTGGGTTAATAAATACAAGGCATCTTTATTTTTTATAAGATTGATTTTTATTTTTAGTTCTTTTTCGATATTTATTCGTTTAGATTTAGTCCAACTTTCTTCTATGTATAGAAAAGTTATAATCATAGTTAATAAAGAAAGACCTGCAGCAACTAATCCCGGTAATGCAACTGGATATTGAGGACCAAATATTGGGATAAATGCTAGAACTCCACTTAATCCTGGTGCGATTACACCTGCTAATGTATGCACGACACCTAAATTGGTCATTTGTATCCCTCTATCTCTTGAGGGGACTATATCTGTAATGATTGCTTTTGTTATTGGATAATTACCCCCAAATATACCATCTATAACTCTAGATATAAATAATAACTGCAAAGAATTAGAAAATGCTAAAGTTAAAAAAGCGATACAAGTCCCCGATTCTGCTATGAGTAATGTATATTTTCTACCGAACTTATCACTAAGTTTACCCCATATTGGAGCTGAAATTAAACTAATTACAGCATTAATTGAAACCACTAAACCCATCATAAGATCATCTGTGTTAAAAACCTCTTTAATTGTTTTTAAGAGCGGTATAATTAGATAAAATCCTAAAATGTCAATAAATAAACCCATCCAAAGAGGTTTTAATTCTGGATATTTTGCTCTTTTATTTCCTTTTTGTATGGGATCCATTATATATACTTAACACCAAAAAATAGATTGAAATAATAATTAATTCCAGAAATCATGTATAATTTAATAAATTTCTATTTTTAAAATATAAAATAAAAAATAGGTTTTCTCCAATAAGTTATCTTTAAAATAACTTATATAATCTATCATCTACTATTTAAATAATAGATATTTTAAAACCACAGAATTTGCATTTACCTTCATCATCTATCAGTAATTTTTCAATTCCAAAAATTTTCCTTTTAATTATAGTTTCTAAACAATTAGGGCATATTGTATTCTCATAATTACTATTAGATAGATTTCCAATATAAACAAAATCTAATCCTGCTTTTTTAGCAATTTTATATGCCTTTTCTAAAAGAATTATTGGTGTAGGCTTATTAAATCCATGATTAATAGATCTATAATGAGGATACGCTCTCGTAATATGAAAGGGTGTATCCTTACCTAAATCCTTCAAAATTCTTTTTGATATATCTTCTATTATTTTTTCTTCAGTATTTTCTTTATTAATCAATAAAGTTGTAATTTCAACATGTACTCCCAATTCTTTTGCTAGCTTAGCATTTCTCCAGACATTCTCAATATCTATTCCACAATATTTTTTAACCATTTTAGTGTCGCCTTTTATATCTATATTAATAGCATCTAATCCATTATCTACTAAATCTCTTAGAACATTCTTAGTCATATATCCATTTGATACATATGTGTTATACAAACTTTCTTTCTTCGCTAATTTAAATACCTCTAGTGAGTATTCAAATAATAATGTTGGCTCATTAAAAGATATAGATGTTCCTTGGCATTTTTTTTCTAAAGCATTTTGAATTAAATCTTCTGGTGAGAGAAATGACGTCCTTTTTTTTATTAACTCTATAATTGGAGTAGATGGATGTGATAAATGGTGATTTTGACACCAAAAACATGAAAAATTGCATCCATATGTTCCCACTGTTATTGCAAAGCTTCCCGGGTAAAAATGATAAAGTGGTTTTTTTTCTATTGGATTTATTGAAATCGCTGGAATACAACCATATACCATTGAATAAATTATTCCCACTTTATTAATACGTGTTCCACAAAAACCTATTTCTCCTCTTTTAATTTTACATCTTCTTTCACAAGTTAAACATTGGGAAATATTTTTATTAATTTCTCTCTGATATTTGATCTCTTTCAAGTAATTAGAATTAATATCGATTATATTTGCCAAATCCTCAAATTCCCTTAATTTTTCTAATATTTATATAATAAAAATTATTAATTCAGCAATAGTTGAAATCATATAATTTTTTTTTTCCATAATGAATAATGTGTTTTTTTTTAAATATGTATCATTGAGAAATCTATTTTTATTAAAAAAAAAAAGAAATAAATAAAGTAATGGAATGCTTGAGAATTATATTAGCTTTTATTTATTATTTTTGTGGAGGAATAATTAAAATTATGGCTAAAAACAAACATTCCACTACATTATAGAAAAATGTTTTTCTAATATATAATATGTTTTTTCATATTAATAAATCTTTCGTCAATTCTCTGAACGCTTGGCGCGATTATTTAATCAAATCTTTTGTTATGATATGGTATTGTAAGCATTATTATTTGATTTACCTAATACTTCTAAAGGATAAACATATACAGAAAAAAAGCTCATAAATTAAAACAAAAATGAAATTTTTTCTTACATTTTATTCGATGTGCATCACTTATTTTTTATTAATTTAACCGAAATTAATTTTGAAATTTAATTTATAATGCAATATACAAAAGAAATATAGATTTTATTAAAATTTTAATAAGAATAAAGATTGAGAAAAACGGAATAAAAGCTCTTATCCTAAGTATATAAAATGATTTGATTATTCTTGCAGATAATTCCTATGATCATGAAATACACAATTATTATTAAAGAGATCATTCATTATTTGGCGCATTTTTTAAATTAATTTCATATGATTTTTCAATGAAAATTTGAAATTTTGTACACAAATATCTTAGTTATTTTAGGTGATTTTCTTAGATAAACCTAATAGGACTTTTAAAAAGAGAAATAATATAGATAAAAACAGCAGAAAAAAAAAAGAAACACTATAATTGAATCTATATCCGACAAATTGAAATACTCTATATAAAATTAGAAATATTCTTAAAGAAAATAAGCATTCATTTAATAAAAAAAAAACACCTGTTATTTCTTATCTAAATATATTATCTTTTTTCAATTGATTAGATATAATTTTAAAAAATATATCTACATTTTTATACTAATATAATTCTGGAGGTTCTATTATATCAGAAATTATATTTTTCTTTCTATAGATATCCGATAACTATAGACTTTTAAACTAGCAATTTAATGTTAAATGTATAAAAAAAAAGTGATTTAATTTGAGTGAAAAAAAAAAAGAAGAAAAATATATACCTTTTGTAGGGCTTGTTGATGACTATGTTGGCCGATCTGCTTGGGATTTCTATAGCTGGGGTCATATGGATATAGGAATTGCTGCTTTTCTTGTATTTTCACTTACAATCACCATTCCAGAATTTATGTATGGTCGGGGTGCAAGTATTATTGCATGGTGGATGGTATTTTTATTTACATTCTTAGTTGCAATATTATGGGAACTCTTAGAAAATACACTCATTTATCATTGGGGGTGGCGACAACGTGGAAAAGACTCATGGATGAATGCATTATGGGATATAATATTTGTAACAGCTGCAGGAGCAGTTATGTGGCTTTTTGAGTTTTTGATAAGAGAGCTTTGGGGTTATTTTACAAGATGGTTTTATATTGTTGGAGCTATTTCATTTTTTATAATTCTAATATGTTATGTTGTTGGATTTTATATTACCAATGAAATTACCAAAAAGTCAAGAAAAGCAAGAAAATAATAAATAAAATTATTATAATTTATTTTTTTCTTTAATTAATTAAATAATAGAGGTTATAATCCGTTCTCTTCAATAATTATAAAGCTATTTTTTTGAAGAATATTCTGTCCTTTTTCTATATTATCAACTCTCAAAATTATTAAAGAATCACTCTCTACAACAGTTAAATATAAATATTCAATATTTACATTATTTTCTCCTAATATTTCTGCAATATTAAATAGGATTGAGGGATTTCCACCATATTTAATTGCTAGTACATCTGTTGAAGTAAATTCATAATCACTTTTCTCTAGAAGTTCAATACATTCATTTGCTTTATCCACTAAAAGTAAGATTAGACCATAATCCGCAGTCTCAACTACCGATATTGCTCTTAGAGTTATATTATTATCTGATAATTTTTTTATTAACT
This sequence comes from uncultured archaeon, assembly GCA_964525635.1. Classification (GTDB taxonomy): domain Archaea; phylum Asgardarchaeota; class Lokiarchaeia; order Sigyniarchaeales; family SOKP01; genus JAFGOA01. The sequence goes on along the minus strand of CAZGJX010000083.1, from coordinate 15,915 downwards.
CTGCAAGCATTCCAGGTTTATTTGGAAGAAATATACTAAGTTCAATCAAATTTATCACTTTTTATTAAATTAATAATTTTAACTTTATCAATTTATATTTGTATTAAGTATATAAAATTAATAATTATTAATAGTAATTTGATCTTTTTCAAAATTCGTATAATAAATAATTAAATTAAATAAAGTACAAATTTTCAAAACTATATATCTTCTAAGAAAAATACTATTGTGAAATATTAAAAATTGAAACCTTTAAATGACCAGTAAAGACTTTTACGATAAACATCTAAATTTTTCATTAAGGACTATATCAGAATATTATATCTCTCCAGGAATTAAATGTAAATTTGATATTCTAAAGAAAATTATAGGTAAAAGGAGTATATTTAAAAATGCGTTAGATATTGGATGTTCTGGAAATTCTTTTCTTTTTTTTTTAGAAAACATAAATCATAAATCCTATTTAGATATAGCAGAAACTCCTTTAAAACAATACCTAAATAAAAATATACTAAAAGAAAGTGAACAAATTTTCCATCCTATTAATGCAGATCTTTGTAATTTACCTTATAGAAATAAAAAATTTGACCTAATAATTATTTTAGATGTACTTGAACATATTAAAAAAGATTATATAGCTATAGAAGAAATCAGCAGAATTCTAAAAAAGAAGGGATTAATTATAGCTACTATTCCTCATAAAATGAAATATTTTAGCAATCAGGATAAATTAATTGGACATTATCGAAGATATGAAATAAGACAATTAAAAGAATTATTTTACCAATATAATTTAAAAATAATTAATACATTTGGGATTTATGGACAACTATTTAAAATAACTGAAATCCAATCATATAATCCTCAAAAGGTTGAAGATCAAATAAAGAGTTTAAGAAATCGATATCAGCAAAAATTATGGTTTAGAAAAATATGGGATTTTATCGTAAAAATTTTATCTTATTTTATGAAAATGGAAGCAAAATATCAGTCTATTAACAAATTAATGAATATAGGGTGTGTAATTCAAAAAATTAAATAAAAATAAGAACGAAATTATTTAGGAATATTCCTTCTTTATTTTATCAAATAATTTTTGATATTCTTCGATATACTTCTCATCATTCGTTTCTTCAATCTTTTTTAGCAATTCAATTGATTTTGTTAAAACATCAGATCCTTTTTTAATCCTTTCTACAAAATATTGTTTATTAAATTTTTTATTATTCTGAGACATCTCATGTCTCATTTTATCAATTTTCAGTTCAATTTTATGCTGTACTTCTGATATATCTTTCTCTAATTCTTGCTTTCTTTTTTCTAATCTTATACAATTTTCACATATATCTTTTTCATTACTGCCAGGTCTACGCATAAATGCATTTCTACATCTTACACATGGAACTAACTCAAGAAATAATTTTGATTCATTGGATTTATTATTATCTAGATCTGGCATAATCTCACCAATTAAATCTTTAATAAAAAACTTAACTTATTTAATTAATCACGGTTTAGTAATATAATATTATTGATTTTTAAATATTATTCACTTTTGACTCACGAACTACCAAGACATAATAACATTCATATTTTATATTAATTAAAAAATAATATTTAATTCATTAGAGAAAAATGTCTAGAAGAATTGATATTTTAAGGTTAGATTATCTTTTTAGTGTTTTAATTCCTATTTTAATAGCAATTTATCTAAATGATCTCAATCCCTTTGATTATTTTGATATAATAATTGGATTTTTTTTTCTTGGAATAGCTGGAAATACATGGAATGATTTTTTTGATATGAAAGATCAAGAAGAAATAGAAACTATTAAAAGAGTCGAGGGTTATCATCCAAGAGAAATCTTTACAATTGGATTAGCTGCCTTCATTTTTGGAATTACTTTACTATTACGTACTTGTTTTCAAAATTATATTAATGGTATTCTCCTTGGAATTGCTGGTTTTATGGTTATAAGTTATTGTATATGGATAAAATCATTAATTATCATAAATCAGATATTTTTAACGGTATCTCATGTAATCCTCCCTTATTTTATGGTTAAAGTAGGTGGGGATAAAAATGTTCTCTTTTATGGGGAGTTCATTTTCTTAATTGCATTTTTCTTAATCGGAACTTTAGGACAACTTGTTCATGAGGTAATAGATAATGATTCAATGAGAAAACATTTATCATTAAAACAATGTCAAATAGTAATATGGATTTTTTCGATTTTTTCAATCATCTTTACAATCTGGTCATTTATTCTTCTTCAAGACTATTATTTCATCCCTTTACTCTTTATGCCACTTGGGATTATGTTTACATTTAGGCGTCCTACTTCCTCTACTCAAGGAGTTAAAGATGTAGGGATATTAATTGGTAATTTCTTATTGATTTATTTTATATGTTTAATTATTTTAAAGACAGGTAGTATCATCTAAAGGTGAAAAATAAATCAATTAAGTATTTATTTATTATTCAGTACTTTATTGAATTTAATATAAAATAGTAAAAGAAAAATAAGATATTATAATCTATAATAATTAAAGTGGTCCTAACCTGCCACCGTTTATTGGTAAAATTACTCCGTTCATAAACCAAGAATCATCACTACAAAGAAATCGAATTGCATCAGAGACATACTTGGGTTTTCCAATTCCTAATGGAATTCTCCCTTCATAATATTTTCTCCATTTACCATCTTCTTTTTCTAATAATTCACCAAGGATTGGAGTTTCAATTAATGTTGGCATTATTGCATGTGTTTTAATATTATATCTGATTAACTCAATAGCTGCTGTTTTAGTTAATCCTATTATACCTGCTTTAGAAGAAGCATAACTTATTTGACCGATGTTTCCTTCAGCAGCTTGACTGCTTATATTAATCACTCTTTTATCGGGATAATCTGCGATGTGTTCTTTTCGATTTTCTTTAGCATGTTGAATCCATCTTTTAGAACATTCTTGAAGACATAAAAAACAACCTTTAAGGTTAATATCGATAACTAAATCCCATTTTTCTTCAGGTAACTTATGAATTAAACCATCTCTTAAAATACCAGCAGAATTTATAAGAAAATCTATAGTACCATATTTTTCAAAAGCTTTTGCTACACATTCCTTAACAGTTTTGGAATCTTTAACATCACCTTCTGTAAATAAAGCCTCTCCACCTTTTTCTTTAATTTCCGATTCAACACGTTTTCCATTTTCAGCACTAATATCAAAAATTACTACATTAGCACCATCTTCAGCGAAATCTTTTGCAATTTTTTCTCCTAGTCCTGATCCGCCTCCAGTTATGAAGACTACTTTATTTTCAAATTTTTTCATAATTCAATATATAAAATATTTAATCCTTTAAATTTCAAATTCTTTAAGAATAAATTTTTTTTAGTTATTATTTTTTATTAGCTTAAAGTACATTTAAAATATTTTTTTTAACTAAATAAATTAAGGTGAATTTATTGACTAAAGTTGCTATTGTGCATCGTGATGAAATTCCAGGACTCCCAAGTAAATATACTGAAGAAGAATTTCAAGTAGTTTTAAAAATGGTTGAAGAAATATTCGATTTACTTGGTGGTATTGATAAATACATAAAACCAGGAGAAACTGTTGTATTAAAACCAAATTGTTGTACATATTTCGGTTCGATAAAAGTTGATAAAAAAACTGGTGAAGAGTGTATTGATCTTCAAGGTGCTGCTAATACTGATGCGAGAGTCCTAGCGGCCATAACAAAATTAGCACTAGAAAAAGCAAATGCAAAAGAAGTAATAACTGGTGAAACTTGTGCGTTTGATTATCATGATCGTTGGCAGGCATGCATAACTTTAGATATTTCTGGTGTACAAAAAGCTGTTGAATCAATGGGAGGAAAAGCTGTTGATTTTAATAACATGGAAAGAGTAGAAATTGAAATTAAAAAACCTGCAAATGCAATGTCAAAGATTCATGTACCAGAAATATTAACTAGAGAAGATGTTGCTTTTATAAATTGTCCTGCTATGAAAACACACTCATTTGAAACTGTTACTTTAGGTATGAAAAATTATCAAGGGATATTCAAATGGGAAGATAAAATGATTGCTCATGATGGAAAATTAAGTCTAAAATTTGTTGATATTGCACGAACATTACCTCCACGCCTTACGGTTATCTCAGGTATTTGGGCAGTTCAAGGACAAGGACCAATCCCAATGAGAGGTCATGAATATATGACAATAACAGATATGAATACGATTATAGCTGGAGATAATGTAGTTTCAACTGATGCTGTATGTGCTCGAGTAATGGGATTTGATCCAATGGATATTAGAACTATCCGTTTAGGAGCACATCTTGGTGCTGGACCAAGGGATCTTGATAAAATTAATGTCATAGGAGAATCAATCGATAAAATAAAACGAGATTTTATAAAACCCTCTAATGAATGTAATGGAATATATTCTGGTGTACGAATACTCGAGGGTTGTCCTTGTTATGTATGTAAAGCGTTAACAAGAGCTATTTGTGATGGACTTGCGTTTACATTTCCTAAATTTAAAAAACATAATGAGGAACCCATTATTATATTGGGAAAAAATGCTTATATTCCTGAGGATGTTAAAGGTAGCGATAAAGAAGTTTTTGTAATTGGAGACTGTGCTGAAAAACACAAGAATATTACTTCAAATACACACTTTTATCCTGGATGTACCCCAATGCAGGCTAATCTTGAAATTCCTGGTGTAATTATAAAAAAATGGAAAGCTCTTGACTAAATCTCTCTCTTTTTCTTTTTTTTAAATCTTGCTATATTTGGAAATAATTTAAAAATATTAAAAATACTAATTTTAAACCTTTAAATTTAAAAGAATATAAATTTCTTAGAACATTTTTTTATTTGGATTACAATTTATAGGAATCTACTATTTTTGAATTACGTGGTTAAATAATGTATGATAAGGATTATTTACAAAGAATAAGACAAGAAAAAGAAGAATGGGAAAAAAAACATAAAGATACAAAAGAAAGTGATCAGAGATTTGAAACAGATTCAGGAATCCCTGTTAAGAAATTATATACTCCCCTAGATATAAAAGGAGACTATCTTGAGAATGTAAGATTTCCTGGAGAACCTCCTTACACAAGAGGGCCCTACTCATCTATGTATAGGGGAAGAGTATGGACAATGCGATTATTCAGTGGTCATGGCACTCCCGAAGAGACTAATGAGCGTTGGAAATTCTTATATAAGCATGGAGAAACAGGTTATAGTGCTGCTGTTGATGCTTTAACATTTAATGGTATTGATCCAACTAATAAAGATGGTGCTCCAGAAGTGGGTACTTCAGGTGTTCCTCTATATTGTATAGATAGTTTATTTGCACTTACTAAAGATATTCCAATTGATAAAATTAGTGTTGCTTTAGTTGTTGAACCATTTACTTCTGCTCCAGTTTGTTCAATGTATTTTAATATGGCAAAAATAAAGGGTTATGATATTAAAAATCTTATGGGTACAACGCAAAATGATATTTTAACAATGACTGTTGGATATATCCCATATAAAAATGTCCCTCCAGATCATTTACTACGTTTAGCTTGTGATTTTATTGAATGGACTGTACCAATGAAAAACGTACCTAAGTGGCACCCAATTAATTTTACAGGTTATAATTACAGAGAAGGAGGTATTGATGCAGTTCAAGAATTAGGATTTGTTTTCTCCAGCGCATGTTCTCATATTGAAAATTTAATTGAAAGAGGATGGAAAGTTGATGATTTCGTTAATAGATTAGCTTTTCACCTTTCAGCTCATAAGGATTTTTTTGAAGAAATTGCAAAATATAGAGCAGCAAGGAGAATTTGGGCAAAATTAATAAAAGAGCAATATAATGCTAAAGATCCAAAATCACTTCAATTTAGATTTCATGTACAGACAGCAGGAAGTTCTCTAACCGCACAAATGCCTCAAATTAATATAGCTAGAACTGCAATCCAAGCACTTGAAGCAACATTAGGAGGATGCCAATCATTACATACTAATTCATATGATGAGGCGATTTGCCTTCCATCTAAACAAGCTGCATTAGTAGCTCTCAGAACTCAACAAATCATAGAAAATGAATCACGTATTACCAATACTGTTGATCCTCTAGCTGGATCATATTATGTAGAATGGCTAACTGATGAAATCGAAGAAAGAGTATGGAAATATATGGATAAAATTAAAAGTATTGGTACTATAGATAAAGCATTATCAACTGGATGGTTATATAAAGAGATGAGAGATGCTTTTCATAAGAGACAAAAACGAATGGAGAATGGAGCTGAAATTATGTTAGGTGTAAATAAATATCCAATCTCATATGATACCATCTGCGATGTTTTTAAAACAAATGAAGAAGCGATGGATATTGAAATAAAAAGAATTAAAAAATTAAAAGAGAAGAGAGATAATAATAAACTAGAAACAATATTAGATGAACTCCGAAATGTATGTGAGCGAGAGGAAAATGTAATGCCAATAATAATGAAGGCTACAAAAGAAGGAGCTACTGTTGGCGAAATATGTGATATTTATAGAGAAATATGGAGTATTTGGGAACCTCCATTAGCAATTTAATATTGTAAAATTATTTTTCTTTCTTAGTAATATCATATTTTTTGATTATTTCCAAGAATCTGCATAATATTATAAAAATAATGATATTATATAAATGGTAATACCAAAGAGAGTAATAATATATTCACCAATAATAACTATTATTTTTGATCTCCATAAACCAAGACCTATTTTACGCGAATTTTGGAAAAAAATAGGTTTTCCAGTATCCTTAGGATATGTATAAGTCATTGGGGATGCGATAAAATCTAGAATCCAATGACTAAAAACAACACTTCCAATGATTATTGTTGTAAATGTATCGTAACTAATGAACCAAGTAATTAAAGTTGCAACTAATGTCCAAATCAACGCCATAAAAAGTCCATGAGAATAAGGTGCTATAGGTGCATTTTCTTTATTAGGTATTTTTTCAATTCCTATTATGCAAAGAATTATACAAATTATATCAATAAATTCAGTGGCAATCAATAAAGCCCAAAGAGGAACACTAGGTACTACTGCTCCCACAATAAAAGCAATTCCTATATGCGTTAATCCTGGCATTTTAATCTATAAACATTAATTTAATTTATATTTTGTTTTATTTTTCTATGAGGTTAAGTATTTTATTATTATTTAATTTATTAATTTGATATTTAAATAAATATACTAATATTTTAAAACAATATATAATCTAAATCGGAAAAATTTAAAATTATTGACTATTAAAAATTTAAAATTAATTATGGAAATTAGATTTTAATTAAATTGAATTGATTATGGCTGAAAAAAAAATAAGAGTTTTAATCTCAAAGCCTGGAATCGGAGGTCATTTCAGAGGATCTATAGTTGTGGCTCGTGCTTTAAGAGATGCAGGTATGGAGCTTATTTATGGGGGATTTCAAAGTATTGATCAAATAGTCGAGTCAGCAATTCATGAAGATGTAGATGTGATAGGGATGAGTATCCATTCAGGAGCGCATACGATTTTTACGAAGCAACTAATCGAAAAATTAGATAAAAAAGGCGTAAAAAACAATTTCTTGATAATTTTAGGAGGAGTAATACCTGTAAATGATTTTCCAAAATTAAAGGAATTAGGTGTTGCAAATATTTATGGTCCAGGAACAATTACAAAAGATATAGTAGATTTTATTACAAGTAGTATTAATAAGTAAATTCAGTATTTTGGATCTATATTATTTCAATTTAATTATTTATTTAAAGTCATTAATTCAAATTAGAATTAAACTATGAGTATTTTCATAAAATAATTATTGAACCTAATATTTCTTAATTTATTAGATAAGTAATATCTATTAAACCATAAATTGTGATATACTAAAAAAGACCACATATATTTACCACAGGGTGCCTATTATTGAATACAAACGATAATATTGACCAATTATGTCAGAGATTTAAAGAAAAAGATAAAATTGCTCTTGCAAAATTGATAACTTTGGTTGAAAATGATCCCTCATCAGCATCAAAGATATTTAAAGATTTTAATAATCTAAAACATGATTCATATATTATAGGAATCACAGGCTCTCCGGGTGTTGGAAAAAGTACTCTAACGGGTCAAGTTGCAATGACACTAGCAGAAGATGGTAAAAAAGTTGGAATTATATCTGTTGATCCTACATCACCTTTTAGTGGTGGGGCTTTTCTAGGAGATCGTATAAGAATGACCAAGATTACATGTCATCCTAATGTTTTTATAAGAAGTTTAGCAACTCGTGGTTATGCGGGGGGAATCTCCAGAGCAGTATTCGACATAACTTTATTGTATGAAGCTTTTGGTATGGATATAATAATAATTGAGACTGTTGGTGTTGGACAAGCAGAACTTGAAATCCATAACTTAGTTTATAGCACTGTTGTAGTTTTAGTGCCTGGTTATGGTGATGCTATTCAAATTCAAAAAGCTGGAATTATTGAAATAGGTGAGATATACAATATAAATAAGAAAGATTTGGGTGGAGAAGACATTGCTGTTCAAATTGAACTTATGTTAGATGATTCTACAATTACTCAATCTGGTTGGAGACCTCCCGTTTTGATGACAAATTCTATAACTGGTGAAGGTATTGATGAATTAATTGAAAAAATATATGAACATAAAGAATATTTGGAACTTTCTGAAAAAATCAAAATAAAAATGAAACAACGCTATATGTATAAAATTAAAGAATCTATGGTTGATACTATTGAAAAAATAATTTTTGAACGAATCTTTAACAATAATGAATTGAATAATATTGCTTTAAAATTAATAGATAACAAATTTGATATATATAATGAACTTAAAGAATTATATTATCATATTCATCTTAAAATTAAAAAGGATGATTGATAAATATATATCTAAGAATTTAACAATAAAGGAATTTTATTTGTCATTGCTAATTCTTTTTCTATAATGATACTTAATAATTCTTCCCTTTCCTTTCCAGTAAGCACTTCTAACTTCCTTATATTTAATGGATCTATCTTTTCTCTTAATAATTTTATTTCTTTTTTAGTAGGAGGTTTTGTATTCTTTATTTTATTTGGAATAATTAAATCAAAACCAGTTGATTTTATAATTGTCTCAATATCAATATCTGGATGTAAAGATGCCAATCTCATAGTTTTACTTCTTTCTTCAAAGTCTAGATAAGCCAAATTGGTTATAACCGATTGAGGTCCTGCACCTCCACATAAAGGATTGTTTCCATTTTGAAAACCAACTCCTGAAATAAAATCAACCTTTGGAACAAATCTTCTAGTATCATGTCTTGGAGTGTATAAAAAAGTCCCACGTGAATAAAACATTGAGAAATCTGCTATCCCCGCACATCCTGGTAATCTAATTTTAGGTTTATACCAATCTCCGATACAAATATTATTTGTATTTCCATATTGATCAATTTGAGCAGGTCTAAAAAATTCTATTGTAGTCAAATTATCAGATGGAAGTGATTCCAAGGTACATTCTCCAGAGTTTTGAAATCGATAAGCCCTTGTTGTATTCATTTCAAGATATAATAATGAAACTTGGCATGGTTCGAAGACAAAAGTATTTCCCATAATATAATGATAAATAGCGTTTGGTGCATTAGTTAATTTTGCTAAAGTAAATGCTGACCAAACCATTGGAGTAGCAACACCAACAATCATAACATCATCATTTCTGACTTCTCTAGCCATTAAAACGGCCATCATTTCATCTATTGAATAATCTTTTGATTCTTCACTCATTTTATTTTAATCCTTCTCTTTTTTTTTTAATTCAATTTGAAGTATTTTTCGTTTGTAGATTAATATTTGAAATCATCTGCGACCCTCCCACTTCTTCTAAATACTGTGTATGAGAATCTAAATTAATATATTTCTTTTTATAATCTTTAAAATCAATTTTCATATATTTTTGAATATGCAAGGCATCAAATGTATATTTGTCATAGCAAGAAGTTGGATGAGCTCCAAATGGAACTTTAACTACTGCTTTTGTTGTCTGCATAGGCAATTGTGCTTTTCCTGGTAAATTTATCATATCATTCAATTCAACTATTTTTTCACAAGTAATAATGGTCTTTTTAGCCGTCTTAGCCATATCATCATCTAACCAAACTGCTCCAGCCACATTCCCATTTCCATACTCATCTGCATAGGGAACATGTAATATAGCAACATCTAAATCTATTTTTGGAAGAGCCATTAATTTAATTCCACTACCTAAAGGATCTTCAAATTCTTTTATATCCTTTCTAATTTTTGGAAAATCTGTTCCGATTATTCCTTTCAATGGCATAAAAGGTACTTTTAAATATGAGGCTTTTAATCCCAATGCTATTGAAGCTTCAGTTTCTTCAATAATTTTTATACTAGCTTCTTGAACTGCTTTTCGATAATTAGGGGCCATTCCAAATACTTCCATTCCTACAAAAGAAGATCTGATTTCCGATACACATCCCGCCGCAATTAGCATATCAACATCTAAACCTCCCACAAAAGTACAGATTGAAAGCTCTTTCTTTTTTTGTCTAATGATTTCCCTGCAAGTAGCTATTGGTTTTCTCCAAAAGGATAATCCTCCAATCCCAATTAGATCTCCATCATCTATGTATGTGGATATAGCTTCTTCCAAATCCATTAATTTAGTCTGTGGCATCAGTTATCTTAAATTTATTTTAATTTTCATTGATTAATATATGATAACTTTTGAAACATCTTATAAATAATTAAAGAATCGATAAAATTTTGATTGAATAATAAATAATTCTTAAATAATAATAAATCAAATTTGAAATTAATATGATTAATAACTCCAAATTAATATTTAATAGAATTAAAAAGGTATTTAATGATGAGAAAAAGATTAGAATATGGATTAATTCAATGCTACTATGGAAGAGGTAAGGGAAAAACAACAGCAGCTATTGGTCAGGGCTTTCGAGCAACTGGTCATGGTTTTAAGGTATTTATGATTCAATTTATGAAAGGTAATATGGAATATGGGGAGATCGAAGCAATAAAACAGAATCCTTATTTTCAAGTAAAGCAATTTGGAACTAAAGAACTTATTGAAAGTCCAAGAGATATTGACTTAGATCAAGGAAAAAAAGCTATAAACTTCGCTGAGAGTGTATTTAATAAAAATGAATATGATATAATTATTTTGGATGAAATTGGAGTAGCAGTCGAGATGGGAGTCGTTTCTATTGATGATGTAATGAAATTGATTGAAAAAAAACCTGAGAAGGTTGAATTAATACTTACTGGTGGACAAAAAATTCATCCAAAATTGAAAGAAGTAGCTGATTTAGTTACAGAAATGAAACAAGTGAAACATTATTATTCCGCTAAAGGGATTATTGCTAGATATGGTATAGAGTATTAAGTTTGTGCCTAAAATTGATAATATTATTGTAAAAACTTTCTCATCTCCGTTTTTGTTAATTATTAATTTTCTTCTTTAATTTGCTTATTTAAACTAAAATTAAAAAAAAAAATTAACAAAAAAATGTTGTCTAATCTCCAATAAAAATTAAGAAATAAAAAAAAACAGAAAAAAAATAAACTTAAAATAATATTATTACAAAGCAAATTTACATAAAGATTATTTCTGCTTCGCCATCAGTAACAACTTCATCATTTTGGTTATATACTTTTGTTTCAATTTTAAGAAATTTTAATTTTCCTTCCTTTTTTGTATATTTATCTTTAACAGTTGCTACAGCAGATAAAGTGTCACCTATGAAGACTGGTTTTAAAAATTTAACATTTTGGGAACCATATAAAATTCCTGGACCAAATAATTTAGTGCCTAAAACTGCTGATATTAATCCAACACTGAATGCTCCATGTATTATCCGCTTTTTAAACATCTGGATTTTTGCAAATTCTTCATCCATATGTAATGGATTGAAATCTCCTGTAATTCCTGCAAATAGAATTATATCTGTTTCCGTGATGGTTTTTGTATGAGACGCAGAATCTCCTATTTCATAACTTTCCCACTTTACTATCTCATATTTAGGTTTACTCATATTTATAAATTAATGCAAAAATAGATAAAAAATTGTTGATTTCAATAAGATTATTTAACCGATTTTAATCATTTTATTAAGATTATTGAATTTAAATTAGAATATTGTTTTATAAATTAGAATAATAGATTATATATATTCCTATAATATTGTTTACAATAACTAATTTAAGAATGATAATAGTATTATATGCAATTTTAAGTTGGTAATAATAAGTTTAGTTTATTCGATATCTAACATTGAATATATTCGATAAATATATTAATAATTCATTTAGACTATTTCAAAAAAAATATTCTAAAAATACTTTTATTATAAAGGGTTATAAAATTAGTTCTATTATTCGGGAAAATTAGGATAAATTAATTAGAAATAATTGCTTAGATATAAGTAAAAAAAAAGGTTTTTAAGAAAAATTGTAATTTTTTCATAAAAATTATAAATTTATAAAATTCTTGAACCGTTTATAATTAATTTATAAGTGAATGATACATTGGATAATATTATCGATAATAAAAAAATATATAATATATTAATTGATTCTCTTGATAATATATCAAATATATTAAAATCTGCTGGGAATTCAATTAGGCTTAAAATCCTTGCTGAACTTCTCTTAAGTCCCAAACTATTTTCTTTTTTTTTAGATACTACTCAATTAAAAAAGACTAGCTTGATACATCATATATCTAGTCTGATCAATTCTGGATTAATTAAAAGAACACAAAGAGGACTATATAAAATAAGTATAGATGGAATAGATTTTGTTAAAAATATTGTTTTAACTTATCAAAGATCACATATGAAACTTCAAATTGAACAGGATTATATAAGTGAGCAATTTAAATACAATCGTTTACCTTTAAGTCCTTTAGGAAAAATGGTGGGCTCAAATCCAATTTATCAAGGAGGATGGAATTCATATATCTCATCCGTATCCGGAATTTTAATGTCCTTAGGAATGAAATATAATTATATACATGTAGGTGGACAATCGGGGTATAGTTTTATAACAAATATCCAAAAAGGATGGATTTCTTTTCTTGCTGAAAGTCTATTATCTGATACGGCATGGGATTTAATTCAAAAAGGAACAGAGGATTTTGGTTGGAATATCATTAATGTTAGAATAAAAATGAAAAATCCAAGATCTCGAAAATTAGTTGAGGAAGATTTGAAATTAGCAGAAGAAATTTTTGAGAAGATAAAACAATTAATTCAAATAGATGATACACCAGTAATTATGTGGGGATTAAGAGTTCCTGCTTATGGTATTATACGGGGTTATCAGAAAGATAGTTATTTAGTAAGTACCTATTTTAGATTATTTGGGAAAGAAGATACTCCAATAAAATATGATGAACTCCAACCTTTAGATATATTTCATTATTTTTATTTCAAAGACCGATTTTCCAATAATGAAAATAGAGATATCAATAAGGATTCTTTAAAACGTGCAATTTTATTTGCAAAGGGTATTAATGTGGCAAAATCTAATTTTGTAGCAGGTCCAGATGCTTATTCAGAATGGAGTAATATTCTTGAAAATTATCACTTAAATAATTTTAATATTTTTGGTAATTCATTCCTCGCTAAATTTTACAATGATGCAAAAAATACATGTTCAGAATATTTAGATTGGCTATCAAATAGCACACCTAATCAATCCTCAAAAAAATTTCTTAATCAAGCAAATAAACATTATAGGAAAATTAAACATAATCTAGAAGAATACTCGGAATTATTTCCTTATTTTGAACAAGATTCAAATATATTAAATAATAAGACTGTAGATCAAGGTATATCCTTATTAGATACGGCAAAATCTAATGAATTAAAAGCAATTGAATATATGGAATATGCCCTTGATAATTGGGATTAATAATGTTATATTTTTTGAAATCTAAGTCATTAATTTATCTAATTTTAAAAATACAATAAATAAATCACTTGAAATTAATTAATCTTTTCAATTTCTGATAGAATAATCTTAATTTAAAACATTATACGATTTTAGTACCAAGCCCTAATTTATTAGTACGCAGGGAACCATGAAAGTAGTTATATTTATAAATGATTTTTCTTTACAAAATAACAAGAAATGAATTTATAAAAATTGAAAAAATAATCGAATTCTCTATAAAACTTAGGTTGGGAAAATATTGGATAATTGTAAAATAACAGTGTTGAGAAAAAATTATTATCGAGACATAGCAGATAAATACATTGCAGAAAAATTAAAACCTTATGGTCCATGTGAAAATTTTAAAAAGGGACAGGAATTTATTACTGATGGTTTTAGCGGTATACCTGAGGGATTTTGTACCTGAGCATAAAATGATATCTATAAGTCAATTATTGCATTTATAGCTGATGGTAATTTTGGTATGTGGTTTAAAAACAAGAATATGTTTATTACATGTTGTATTGATGGTGTTCGACCAGTTTTTTTTAAAATAGAAAAAATCGAAGAATAATATCTCATTTGATTTTAAATTATTTTTTCTTTTGATTATAAAATTAATTTTAAATTTTTAAAAAAAGAAAAGAGGTTTTATGATGAAAAAAGTACAATTGGGAAAAACAGATATTAAAATAACTCAATTAGGTATGGGAAATACTGATTTTGGGACAAAAATTAATGAAAAAACAGCGTTTAAGATTTTAGATCATTTTTATGAAGCTGGAGGAAATTTTCTAGATTCCTCTAATAATTATTCGGTTTGGAATCCAAATGGCAAAGGTGGAGAATGTGAGACTATCATTGGAAATTGGATGAAATCACGAGATAATCGTGATGAAATTGTTCTTGCTACAAAAGTTGGTGCGAATCCAAAGAATATTAATGATATTAAAAATCCTGATGGCACTATGATTGATAATTGGTGGTCATATGGTGAAGGTCTTTCAAAAGAAGCTATTAATAATGCAATCAAAGGAAGCCTTAAAAGATTACAAACAGATTATATAGATTTATATTATGCTCATGTTGAAGATCTAAATACACCATTAAAAGAAACCCTAGGGACTTTCAATGAATTAATAGAAAAAGGAATCATTAGATCTATTGGATGCAGTAATCATCGAACATGGAGATTAGAAAGAAGTAGACATATATGTCAGCAAAATAATTGGATAGAGTATTCTTGTATTCAACAATTTCATACATATCTACGACCAGATCCTGCTAAAAGAGGAATTCATACTAATAATGAATTATTAGACTATATATTATACAATCCAGAAATAAATCTTATAGCTTATACTCCAACTATTTATGGAAATTATGCAAAGATACCAAAAGATGCAGATAATAGTGTTTGGGGTGATTTCAATACAAAAGAATTAGATAATAGACTTGCAGCTTTAGATCAGATTACTAAAGAAAAAGATTGTACAAGAATTCAAATTATATTCGCTTGGTTAGTTCAAAATGCACCATCTTCAGTACCACTAGTTACAACCAGTTCTATTGAACATTTAGATGAAGATTTAGAAAGTCTGAACATAAAATTAAGTGAAAATGACTTGAAGGTTTTGAATGAAGCTAAAGCATAATTTTTTTTTATTTTTAAAATCAGAAAATTACCTTAGGAAAAATTTTTTTTTTTTTAACTATTACTTTTTATATGTATTGCATTGTTCTTTCCTTTTCTAACAATCCTTGAAAAAATAAATTAGATTAATAATTTAAATATTTATTTAAATATGTTATATATATGCTTAAGTTCGACAAGATAAACTTTAATTAATCCTTTCCTGCATTACATTTAAATA
>CAZGJX010000082.1:0-21052 GCA_964525635.1 uncultured archaeon | reverse complement strand
ATCACTATCATTAGGATCTGTACTATATGTATTTACTTCTTCATAATCAGTAAGATCATCATTATCAGAATCACTATCATTAGGATTTGTGCCATAATCAATAATTTCCTGTCTATCATTTAATCCATCAGAATCTGAATCGGGATTATTAGGATCTGTACTATAAATATTAATTTCATCTCCATCATCAAGATTATCTCCATCTGTATCATCATTAAGAGGATCAGTACCATGAGTAAATAATTCATCAGGATCAGAAAGATCATCAGAATCCGTATCTGAATTAGTGGGATCCGTATTATAAGTATTAACCTCTACACCGTCAGTAATTCCATCATTATCAGTATCAATATTATTAGGATCCGAATTATAATTATATTCTCCAATATTATTAAGAGAATCACCATCAGGATCATTATTTGCATCATTTAGAAGAGGATTTAATGAATTGTAAATCTCCCAACCATCAGGCATTCCATCACTATCTGTATCAGAATTTAATTCATCAGTTCCATAAAGATTTTCATTCTTATATGAAAGAAGATCAAAATCAGGATCAAATTTATCTTGACTCTTACATCTTCTAAATGAATTATCTCCTGATAGTCCTTGCCAATATATTATTTCTCCTGAAGGTGTCGGATCTAATGCATATAATGTATTATCCCTACTTCCTACAACAACCTCAAGAATACCATCACCATCTAGATCACCACATACAGGAGAGGACCTTACTACGCCTCCAGTTAGGTAAGTCCAGAGAACACTTCCATCCAATCCGTTTAAAGCATAAACGTTATTATCACTACTTCCAACAATTATATCAACTAAATTATTATTATCCATATCTGCCATGGTTGGAGATGATAAAATGCTATTTCCAGTAGAATAACTCCATATCTGACTTCCACTTTCACCATTTAACGCATATATGATTCCATCATTATCTCCAAAAGCAACTTCTAGTTTTCCATCCCCATCAATATCACCTAATCCTGCTGATGAATCTATCTCAGAAGTATATGAGCATCTCCATCGTTGCCCAGCATTTTCACCATTAATTGCATACATATAATTATAGTATGCTGAAGTAGAACTAGAACCTACTATTACTTCTAATACTCCATCTCCATCGACATCTCCTAATGAAGGAGAAGCTGCTATACTACGTGATGTCATATAGGTCCAAAGCCAACTACCATCTGTACCATTTAATGCTTCAATCCTATCAGATGATTTAACTACAATTATTTCTAGATTTCCATCATTATTTATATCACCTATAGCTGGTGAACTATATACAGAAGAATCACAAGAATAAGACCAGAGTGTAGAACCATCCTCAGCATTTAGAGCATAAATCATACTACCAAAAAATAAATTATCAGAACCTATTACGATTTCAAGCAATCCATCTCCATCAATATCAGCTATAGCAGGAGAACCAGGAAAATATGCTCCATTAATAAATTTAGCCCAAATTTCTGAACCATCCTGTCCATTAAATGCTAATATATCAGCACCATCTGATCCAACAATTACTTCAAGATTTCCATCGCCATCTATATCTGCTAAAGCAGGAGAAGAACTTATACGAGTATTTCCCCAAAAATCACTCCATAAAAGATCTCCATTCTGACCATTGAATGCATATAAATGACCATCATCACATCCAACTACAACATCAAGGTTTCCATCATTATTTAAATCACCTAATGCTGGAGAAGAATCTATTTCATCTGATAAAGTATAACTCCAAAGTAGAGAAACGCTTGCAGAAGTGTTTATACTATTTTTATCATTGTTAATCTTATCTGTTGATATATTAAGAGTCTCTGATATATTTGAAAAAATTATAGTAAATACGAGGCTAGAAACAAATAGAAAGAAAACAACTTTTTGTAATTTACTTTTATATTTCATTTTTATTAAAACCTAGTAAAATTTATTCACACAATATTATCTTATACTAAAAATTATAAAGCTATTTTTGGCTATTCTACCCTTCTTATTATTAATTAAGATTAATATAAAATTCTATAAAAAGATAATTCTTGTTAAAATTTGGATTAGAAAAATTTATTAAGGATATTTATGATATAATCGAGAAGAATAGTATATTTATATGAGAAAAGTAGTACTTCTCTATTTATCGGCAATCTGATATAAAATAGAAAAAAATGATAATATTACTTAATAATTATTGAATGAATCATTCCCCTTTTCTTCTATTTCTCCGAACATAATCCTCTAAATCTTCAATTAAGAGACTTTCATTATATTCAGGCCATAATTCATTATGAAATTTAAATTCTGCATATGAAGCATCCCAGAGTAAAAATCCAGAAATTCTTGCTCCATCATTCATTCCTGTTCGTATAATATAATCAACTTCAGGGAAATCATAAGTGTATAAATATTGTTTAATGAGACTTCTATCAATATCTTCAGGATTTATTTTTTTTCTGACAATTTCTTTAACAGCATCAGCAATTTCTGCTTGACCATCATACATTATAAGTAGGTTTACAAAATTCTTATTAAACTTCTTAGTAAATTCATGTAATTCATTAACCTTTTGTCTTACTTCTTCAGGTAACAATGATAATCTCCCAATAACTCTAAATCTTACTTCATTTTTTACAGTATCTTCTTCTTTAATAATTGTATCAATTGCTTTGATAATGATTTTATAAATATATTTGAGTTCTTCCTTTGGTCTATTGTATGCATTTTCTAAAGAAAGAGCATAAACTGTTAAATATTGAATTCCTGCATCAAAAAAACTATATAATATTTTTTTTAAACTATTATAACCTTTGAGATGTCCTATCTCAGTATTGACTTTATTTAACATAGCCCATCTGCGATTTCCATCCGGAATTATTCCTACATGTTGAGGTAATAATTTACTAGCCAATTTACTAAGTTCTTCTAATTTGCTCGCCATTATAAAAAATTTATATTCTCGCTCACTATTTTTTTTATTCTAAATTCAGAAATCTTTATTGCTATAAAAACTTAATTTCTCATTAAACATATACTTATTTATGAAAAAACCCAATTTTATAAATTAAACTAAAAAATATTTGATCATTTAATACAAATATATATTAATAAAAATAAATCAACAATTTAATATTTTTCATATTTGACTCTGTATTAGTATTTAGACGCTTCTTCTTATGATTTTTAGAATTAAGATAATTACGTTTTATTACTAAACCATATATTATTAATGATATTTTTAACAATATGAATAGTTGAGAAAAAAATGCTAAGATAAGAGTTAAATAGGAAGCTGTTTTTATTAGATCAATCGACTTTATTTATAACTTTTTTAAAAAAAAAATACCAAAATATAAAAAAAATACTCTAATTTTAAAAAATCTGAACCAATATGATAGGAAATGATTATTTATTCACAGATATTGGAATAGATTCAATGGGGTTTAATGCTCCACGGTATTATGTTAATATAGAAGAACTAGCTAAAGCAAGAAATATTGATCCGAATAAATTCAAAGTAGGTTTAATGCTTAAAGAAATGCGATTAGCCGAAGTAGATGAAGATATTGTCTCAATCGGTCTAAAAGCAGGTTATCATGCATTGCTTAGAGGTAATATAGATCCTAAAGAAATTGATGCTATTTTTGTAGGTACAGAAACAATAACCTATGCCGTTAAATCTGTTTCAAATATTTTTGCTGAACTATTAGGTGTTTCACCTAATTGTTTGACTCAAGATATATATAACGCATGTGCTGGAGGCACTTTAGCTGTTTTGAATGCAATTGCCTTAATAGATAAAGGTGTGATTAATAAAGCTTTAGTGATCAGTGCAGATATTTCATCATATCCGTTAGAAAGTCCAAGTGAACCAACACAAGGCTCTGGAGCAGTTGCTCTAGTTCTTACAAAAAATCCTCGGATTGCTACTTTTGGTGAAAAATTTGGGAAAGTATCTGCAAATATTAATGATTTTTGGAGACCTGCTAATGAAACAAATGCACAAGTTTTTGGAAAATATTCTTTAGACAGTTACTTAAAGCTTCAATTAGATGCATATGATGATTTAATTCAAAATATAGGGAATGTCTATGCCGATTATTATGCTTTTCATGCACCATTCTCAAAAATGCCTTTAAAAGTTGTACAACAGATAATTGAAAAAAGATGGAGTAATAATCTTAACAATTTATTGAATATAAATACAAAAGAAATAAAATCTTCAATATTCAGGAAATTGGATTCTTTCTTAAAAGATATTAGTGTTTTACCAGAATATGTTTATCTAAATCTTAAAGAAAGAGGATTTTCCTCGGAAAAATTAGAAAAACTCTCCAATTGGGTTGTTTCTAGTGTAAAAGGAAGAATATTACCACATCTTTCAGTGCCAATGCATTTCGGTAATATGTATAATGCTTCAGTATGGGCTCAAATAATCTATATACTTGAAAATTTCGCTAAAGAAAATGATTCTATTTATTTTGGATCTTATGGATCTGGAGCTACTTGCATTTCTGGATTGTTAAAAGTTAAATATGGATTCAAAGACATTGTTAAAAAGGGACCACAGATTAATGATTTTATTCGACATAATAAAGAAAGAAAAAGTGTTGAAGAATATGAATTAATAAAGAAAGGTACAATTAAACCTGATTTTATTGTAGGAAAAGTAGAAGAACATGAATTGAATGATAATAGAGGTTTTTTCCTTAGATTCTGTGATGATGGTTGTATAATTCCAAATATAGAAGGATTAAATTATTGTCCAAAAGGTCATAAAGGATTTCATGAAAGATTTTTCCCATTATATGCAAAATTAATATCTGATCCAATTCATGCTAACTCATTTGATTATAGCTTTTTAAACAAAGGATTAGTAAGAGTCGCAGATAATGTTAGTAAACAAAGTAATTTAGAATATGAAATCCGTAGAATAGAAATGGGAGATGAAGCTTCTATTCAGAGAGGTTACCTTAATTGGGCTCCATTATATATAAAAGCAAATCATATTATTGATTAATTTTACTTAATTAACATTAATTTTAATCACTTTTTTCTTTAAATTATTTTTTATTTCATTAAGTAAAAGGAATTCCTCAATTTTATTATCAGTAAAAATTATAAAATTTTGACTATTTAGTAAAATTAAAGCATATAAAATGAGATTTTGTTATTTTTATATTTTTTAAGTGATTTTATAAATGAAAGAAATTAATTCTAAAATATCTGGTTTTTATAAATTACCTATTGAAGAAAGGCAAAAGATTATAGCTGACCAGTTAAGATTAAATGAAGATGAATTAGATTTATTGAAAAAATATGGATATTTTAAACCAGAACAGTTAGATACTATGATTGAAAATGTTATTGGAAGTTATCAATTACCCCTGGGTATTGCTTGTAATTTTAAAATAAATGGAAATGATTATTTAATTCCAATGGTGATTGAAGAACCCTCAGTCGTAGCTGCTGCCTCAAATGCAGCAAGAATTGCCAGAAAACATGGCGGATTTCAATCAGATAAAGTAAAATCTGTAATGATTTCTCAAATACAAATTACTAATTTAGAAAAAATGGATGAAGCAGAAAAAAAGATTTTATCAAATAAACAAAAAATATTAGAGATTGCAAATCAACAAGATCCTTTACTGATTAAATTAGGAGGTGGAGCAATTGATATAGAAATTCGCAAATTTAATACTAATTTTGGTAATATGTTAATAGTTCATTTATTAGTGGATGTATTGGATGCGATGGGTGCTAATGTTGTAAACACAATGGCCGAAGCTCTTACTTGTTATTTAGAAGATTTGACTAATGGAAAAATCCTCCTAAGAATTGTCTCTAATTTAGCAACCCATCGATTAGCTAGGTCTACAGCTACTTTTGATAAAGAATTATTAGGTGGTGATGAGGTTGTAGATGCAATCTTAAATGCATATGAATTTGCCAGAGTAGATCCTTATAGAGCCGCAACTCATAACAAAGGAATTATGAATGGAATCATAGCCCTCACTTTGGCTACAGGGAATGACACGCGAGCCATCGAATCGGGAGCTCATGCATATGCCTCTCTTAAAGGTCAATATTCTCCTTTAACAATATATCATAAAGATGAAAATGGTAATTTGGTAGGAGAAATAGAATTACCTCTTGCTTTAGGTATAATTGGGGGTATGACAAAAATCCATCCTATGGCAAAATTAGCTTTAAAAATTCTAAACACTAGAGATACTGAAGAACTTTGTCAAGTTACTGCAGCACTAGGTTTAGCTCAGAACCTAGCAGCATTAAGAGCTTTGGCATCTGAGGGAATTCAAAAAGGACATATGGCATTACATTCTAGAAATATAGCTAAATTAGCAGGTGTTCCAGATCATTTAGTTGAGGAAGTTGCAAATATTTTAGTAAAAGATAAGAAAATTCGAATCGATTATGCTAAAGAAATATTGGAAAAATTAAATGATAAGAATTCTCCTTAATTTTTTAAAATAAAAAATACATTAAATAAAGAAAGAATAATTTTAACTTATTAAGTTGTAAGGAATAATTATATATGTGATTTGAATTGACATCTAAAGATTATAGCGTTGATCAGATTTATTTAAAAATTTCCGAGCGTGAAGAATCTATTGGGTGGGATCATCTAACAAATGCAGAGCAAACGTTTGCAATTGTTATGAATATGGATTATGAAGTTGGTAATGGTGGTTTAATGCAGTATTACTATAATTCAACTGGTAATGACGCAACTTATTTACATTCTGCTCTCTGCAGAATTGGAGCAGATAAGATAGCTAAAATAATTCAAGAAATAAATTCATATTTTGGATCAGATGGTCCTAAAAAGGATAGAAACGCGAGAATAAAACAACTTGCGTCTTTCTCTAAATCAATAAAAGAAAAAATTTATGAATATGATAAATATATACTTAATGGACCAGAAAATATAGAGGAGCTTCTTCTTTATTTTTCAGAAAAGAATAAACTATATGAGTTACTTCAATAGTGAATATCAAAAAAAAGCTCAGAAAAATTTGATTTATAAGCTCAGTGAGCTAATTTAAATAATATTAAATTACCAAGTGTTCAAGATCATTTAGTTGAGAAAATTGTATATATTTTATTTAAAGATAAGGATATTTGAATTGATAATACCAAGGAGATCCTAGAGAAATTAAATAAAAACAACTCTTTGTATTTAATTAAAAAAAAATAATGAAATAAATTAAAAATGATGAAAATGGCAGAGAATATTTTAAAGGGAGAAAAAGATATGTTATTATCTACGTTTCGCAGGGATGGGACAAGCGTTCCAACGCCGATGTGGTTTGAAATTCTCTGAGGGAAAAATTTATTTTTACTCTGATTCTAAAGCATGGAAAATTAAAAGGATACAAAATAATTCTAATGTTGAAATTCATCCATCTACATTTAGAGGAGTAGTTTTGGGAGATTTCTTTGAGGGAAAAGCAAGAATTCTGGAAAGTATCGAAACAAAAACAGCTATTAAACATCTGAAGAAAAAATATATTTTATTTCGTATTATGGGATTTTTCTCCAAAATAGGAAGTAGAAAGCGAGTCTTTTTTGAAGTTACTCCTCATCATATTTAATGGAATAGGGGATAAAAAAAACTTATATAAAAAAAGGGATATTATATTTATCTTACAATATCCAAAAATATAGGATAACCACTTCAATTATTAAAAGGACCACATATTAGTATAATTGGCATATATTATTATTGATGAATAATGACTTTAAAGAATAAATTAATGAATTGGAATTAATTGATTTGTTTAGTCAAGAAAAAAAATAATTAATTTATCAGTTTAATTTTGATTTCCTTTTATTAATCTCATATTTCAATAAATCTTTATAAGATATTAAGTATCTCTTCTATGAATAATGAGTTAGTTAATAAACTATGTGAAATTTTACATTTGATAAGAATAAAAACAGCAATATTAAATGTTATTATTTAGCTGCTTTAGCTTTTTCTTTTTCTAAAGTTGCTATTTGTTTTTTTAATGCTACTATTTCTTTTTTAACTTCTTTGGTTTGATTTTGCTTATTAATTTGAATCTCTTTTATTTTAGCTGCTTTAGCTTTTTCTTTCTCACTTTTCAATTGGGAAAGTTCCTTACCAGCAGTATTTGCTGATAAAATATTTTCTTTCTTTTTTTGTGTCCATTCCTCTGCCTTTTGAATAGCCTCATCTTTTAATTATACTTCTTCATCAAATTTAGCTTTTAATTTCTCAATACGAGAATCAAATTCATCTTCAATTTCTTTTTCAGCAGAAGCTAATTTACTAAATGCATCCTCATTAATTTTAGTTATTTCACTTTCTTTTGAATTTATCTGTCCTTTAATATAATCCTCAGACATAAATAATCAATAATCTTATTTTATAAATCTTTAAATTTTCTTAATATTAATCTTAGATTAAATAAACTTTTAAATTTTGGATTTATTATCGCATTTTTAAGAGAATAATTCTTAATTGATTTAAAATATTTATGATTTTAGAGTTAAAGTTCTTTTAGGACTTCTTTATCCACTTTTCCTTACTCTATTAGAGCTTTTTTCTTTTTTTTTTATAGTTAATCTATTGGATATATTGAAAAGAAAGATTCTTAGGATCCTTATTATTGATTTACATTTCTTAAAGGATAAAACTATTATCATGAACTTATATTATGTTATTAAATTGAAATTAAATACCAGACAAAAAATTGATAGAAAAATTTTTAGTTATTTCATATTTTGACATGCGTATAGGTCCTAATATTCTTTATTGTAAATTAGATATTAAAAATATTTATGAATTTCCCGATTTACCGAGAATTTTAGAATTTGGTACTGTTGAAGGCACATTTATTTTTTCTTTTCGAAAATTTCAGACAATAAATACTATTTTTTATATGGAATCTAAACTTGCTAGAGGAGGGCAAGATTTAATAATGATTTCCTATATAATCCGAGCATCATATTTTAAAAATGAACTCACTGATATCCTAAAATATTTAAATTCAAAACAATCCATTTTAGAAAAATTCGCATCTGAGTTAAAAAATCTCCCAAATTTTAACTTAGTTTTGCATAAATATAAAAAAGATCCATCCATAAAACAATTTACTGAGTATTGCAAAAAGGATAATGTGGAATTTTTTTCTCTTTATGATAATTATTATAATTTATTATTTCCAGAATCAGAGATTAAAATTATTACACAAGATATAAATCTTTAAAAAAAGGTCTATCTCTTAGGACCAAAAGGATCTGGTAAAAATACTTTTTTAAAAACAATTGAAACAATCCAATTTTATAGCCAAAGAAAATTGGACATTTCCACTAGAGTTCTATCTGTTTTAATTGATAACATTATTATTCCAAGTACATCCAGATTTTCAGAAGGTAATGTTGAATTAGAGAACGCTCAAGCAATAATTTATATTATTAAAAATAAAGACAAAAATAGCTTTAATGAAGTTAATATATTCATTGAGAATTTCATATCTTCTTATTTAAATAAAATACTTGGTAAAATTCCACTTTTAATTATAAATAATACCTTTAAAAGTAAGACATCTTTAAGAGAAAAAGAAATTAAGAAATTTTTTAAGCTAAAAGAATTAAAAAATAAAAAAGATATTCCATTGAAATTTTATTCACTAAATGTTTCTCAGCAATCTCCACTATTAATAGAACCCTTAAAGTGGTTAATTAAAGAGATTTTTACATAATTTGCTCTATTTATCAAAATCCCCAATTTGGATAAAATTCTAATTTTCTAAATTTTTTATTTTTTCAATTAAAAATAATATTTTGATTATAAAATCAATTAAAATTAAATACCTTCTAAAGGAAATATAGAGAAAATCTTATCAGATTCAATAATTAATCAATTTTAAATCTTTTTTTATAAATTAATATCTTAGGAATATAACATGATATCATTAAATAACAATTTAAATTGTAAAATAAAATCGAAAAAAAGTTTAAGTACCATTTAAAATATTAAATAATAGGTTTGTAAGAAAGAATTTTACTTTATTTCTTGAAGAAAAGAGGATTTTAAATTTTTGAGCTAAATAATCGAAAGTTTTATTTTTCTTTAGCAAAGAATCAAATACGATGCATGATATTTAGTATTATTGATATAAAAAAATTAGAAAGAAATCTATCTCTTTTTTTTTTAATAATTTATCATCAAGTTAATTTTTTACTTCTATAATATATATCATATAAGATTATTAGATAAGGAAAAATATAATCTTTTGATAGAAATCTATTCATTAATAAATATTTAAAGTGAGTAAAATGAAAAGGAAAAATAATAAGTTAAATCACAATGGTATAACTCTACAGGAAGATAAATCCATCGACAAGTTCATAGATTATGATAAGAAAACAAATAAATATTTTAATAATATTTATATGACACGAGAAAAAATTGTAATAAGAATGCCTTTTTTAAATAAACAAAAAAAACAACCCTCCCCTAATGATACGAAATATAAAGATTTTTCATTATCAAATAGAATTTTTATTGCATCTTATTAGAAAAAGTGGTTAATCAAGAACTGTTTATTATTATTCTAATTTAAATGGTAGATTATAATTTTCATAGAATTAAAAAAAAAGTTATAGATGTAGTGTTGATATTATTTATGAGTGAAATAATGAAAGATAATAGAGATTAAGCACGATTATAATGTTCAATATACTATAACTGTTGGAAGAAAAATATAATATCACGGGAAAAATCAAATTTATTATTCCCTAATAACTACTCGAGAAAAAGAAATATAAAATAAAAGAATTATTGATTTAAATGAAATCTATATTTGTACAGAAATTTAGAAAATAAAAATAGAGAAAATAATATTTTCTACAAAAAAAGTAGGAGGTGTGAAAATATGTTAAAATTTTGTAATGATTGTGGAGCTATTATGCTACCAACTAAAATTAATAATGAAAAGGTATTAGTATGTTGTTTATGTAAAAAAACAAGGCTTATAGATGATGATATAATTGCTTCTTACACATTTTAAGTGTTCTATCTGAATTATCATCTGGTTTATTTATTTGGGAACACCCTTTCAGATAGTAATTATATTTATCATTCTATAACATATCTCTAATTTTAATTATTGTATAATTAAAAGCCAATAAATTTGTTTGATCCGAAATACTGTTTACAAGATTCATAATTTCCTTAATACTTCTTGAAACCGAATAAATGTTTTGTATTATATCTGCAATTTCTTGTGTGGTAGTTGATATTTCTTCTGAAGCGGCATTCACTTCCCTAGCACTTCCAGCTAATTCTGTCGCTATATTTGATACATTCATAGACATATTTGAACTAGATTTAATTAATTTATTCAATATAGTATCAACTTGATTAATCTGTTTATTAATAGAACGGATAATATAATACTCAGTAAATATTAACTGAACTATACCAAAAGGATAAGCAAGTATTTCAGAAAGCACGTTTGATTTAAAAGCTTTTATAGTTAAAATTACTATATATATCTATATTAAGTTTGAAAAAAAAAGAGAATTAGTTTTTAATTTTAGGATTTTTATAAAGCAAAATCAAAATCGTTAAAGCTCCAATTAGAGATATAATAAATAGTATATCATAACCAGGAATAATTTGCTCTTCTGGGGTAATAACTGTAATTTTGATTGTTTCTTCACAATAGTTTCCATATGGATCATAAGCTCTTATTACTAATTCATAATTAGCTGCTTCTAAAACAGTAGCATTTGTTATTTGTCCTGTAATATTATTAATATTAAAATTAACCTCATCATTAATCCAATAATATTCTATCCCAGAAAGATCAGAAGCATCTACATCGTATATAAAGGTATCATAATATTCAATAATCTGATCTGATGGAGTGGTATCCCATGTAGGTCCAATTGTATCTTCAACTGTAATTTTAATTGTTGCTGTACAATTTTGATTATACATATCAAATGCATGGATTTTAATCCAATAATCACCAACGCTAAGAATACTTTCATTTGTTATAAGCCCATTTGCATCGATAGTAAAAATTGTTAGATTTAATGTATAATAATTAATTTCTAAAGGACTAAAAGCATCTACTCTATAAGAGAAATTATTACCAAGTTCAATTGTTTGATTAATAGGTATCTCGTTCCAAATTGGTGATGGTAAAACATTATTATTCCATATAGGATATCGGTCTTGACTATCGGCGGAGCCATCAATACTAGTATATGGTAAATCTCCTATATTATCATGATTTAAATCTATTCCAATATAGTCATCCCAATAATTTCCAATTGTTCCATTATCCCATTGATTATTATACCCATCATCAATTGCATTTATGTCGTTCTCTATAAATTTATTTAGATAAATAGTATTATTCTCAGAATAGCTTGTTAAATGGACTCCTACATCTGTATTAATAAAATTATTTTCAGTTATCTCAATATTGTCAGGTCCATGCAATAGGATACATGATGAAGATGGATATCTGATTCCATTTTCTTCGAATGTATTATTTTTTATTAAACCAATCTTTCCATTTACAAAACGAATACCCTCTGCGCCATTTCTATAGAATGTATTATTTAAAATTAAGGTATAATTATCATTGGAGAAATGTATTCCATAGTATTTATTGTTGCTTATATTATTGTTTGATATTTTCAATTCACAGTTTGTAGATATTTTTAAACCATCTTCGAGATTATTTATAATTGTATTATTCAATATTCTATTATAATCAGCACGTATTTCATTAAATGAATAAACATTTAAACCACTCCCCTTATTTCTGTAAATTTTATTATTAATAACTTCTATTGTAGAATCTGAAAACCATATACCATCATCACCATTATTATAAATCGTATTATTTATAACAGATACATTATAACAACATCCAAAACTAATTCCACGTCTCCAATTATAGGATAATATATTATTGGATATATTTAGAAAATTGGAATATTCGAGATGAATACCTAAAATATTATTACTAAATGTATTATTATAAAAAAGTAGATCATTACAGTAGAATCCCATAATAGGAACTGTAAAATTATTAACAGATATTTTAAAATTAGATATTTGTGAATTATTACAATTCCATAAAATAATTTGTCCAGGAGCGCCTATATGTGTGAAATCCAGAGTATTTAAACCAGATCTATTATAATAATAATAAATTGGTTTATCATCTACTGTATTAGATGTAGTTATATTTATTCTTCCTTGATTTGATCTTGGAGTAGTAGAAATACCACAATTTATCATCTTATTTTCATCAATTGTATAGAATTTCCCATTTATATACAAACGAATTCCTACATTGTATGTATTTAAACTTCCCTTTATAATATTATTTGTACAATTGACATGATCACTATCTTCCCAGAGATAAATGCAATATGTAAAATTTCCAACTGTATTATTGAATACAGTTATATTATTTCCATTTATAAGTATTCCATAGTCACCACCTTTGTCAAGTAAATTTTTTTCAATTGTTACGTTATGTGTGAGAGCACCAAGAAATATACCTAAGCCCATTACATTTCTAACAGTATTATTTCTTATATTTATATTATTCCCTTCAATATATATTGAAATATATTGAATATCTTCTAATGTATTATTTTCTATAATACAATCATTCCCAATCTGATAAATTCCATCATTGAGAAAACTGATTTTGTTATCAAGAATAAATGAATTGTTAGAATTATGCATATAAATACCATAAGCATCATAATAATCACTATTTTTAATAGTATTATTGAGTATAATCATATCCTCACTCGCGTTTATTCTTATGCCACCCCAATAATTAGCATCCATAATGTTGTCTCGGATAGTGACATTTATAGAATTTCGGATACTTATTCCATTAGCATTATTATTAGAACAATTATTATTTCTAATTCTTCCGTTTAAAACATTCTCAAGAACAATTCCAGCTCTATATAGATTATCATAGTCTGCTTCGATTGAATTAAAAAGAATACAATTTGTTATATTGAAATATTTATCTGAATTAATGATATATATAGGTATTGAATTACCTTGGCCATCTATAGATAAACCTGTAATTATATATGGTTCATCTACAGTACCATTACCAGAACACCATGTTTGACTTTCTGCCCAAGTCCAGTTTCTTGCTCCTATACCGTTTGCAGTTCCATTTATAAAGATGGAAGATACACTAGTATAAGAAGAATATACAGAGAATTCTTTTTCTTCTTTTGGTAAATCTGTCTCAACTATATCTAATGATATGAATACAAGATTAGAAATGATTATTGCTAAAAAAGCAAATATCCATATGTTTTTTTTTTTATATGATTTCATTTCAATTCACTCTGGTTTATATAAATAGAACACATTATGAATGATATAAAAAACCCATTGGACTAGAATTGAAATTTTTTTATTAATAATCTAATATCGTCTAATTCAAAAAAAAAATGTTTTAATTAATTCTCAGTAGAAATTATATACTTGATTTCATGGGAATTAATAAATAGAGAAGAATTATTCTTTATTTTCTAGCATTTCATCTATAAGTTTTATTCTTTCTTTTGAATCTAAATTTAATAATTCTTTTATGAAGCGACCTTTTTCTTCTAGTGATAAATCAAGTAGTTCTATTTTTCCAAATAGAGATGAATCTATTATACCCGTCATATAATTATGTATTTTGGGTACATCTTTAATCATTTTATTAGACTCAATATAATTTTTCAAATCTGGCATAGTTTTTAACATTGCTTCAAAGGTCTTATCTTCTGATTGTGAAATTATATTAAAATCATCAATTAATTCAAGAGTAGTTCCATCCAATATAGGTTCTTTTATACTTTTTTTAACTTTCTTTTTCTTAAGTATATCAGAGATAAAATACTCTACGATAACAATCCCAATTAGACCAGTAATAATTATTAGAGGTATTATTAATATCACTAGGTTGTCAGAAATTTTTGTAATTTCTTTTAGTATAATAGGAAAGTTATCAACTGCATTCGCACTTCCACTAATATTATATGGTGTATCCCCTATACCATTATTATCTAAATCTATTCCATTATAATCATCCCAATAGTTTCCTATTGACCCATTATCCCAATAATTATTTGAAGAATTATCCACAGCATTTATTATATTACCTATGAAATTATTCAAATATATTGTATTATTAGATGAGGAACCATAAATAATAATACCAATATCATTATAGAACAAATCATTCTCTTGTATATATAACTTATAACTTTGGGATAATAACATTCCATATTGTCCATTGAATGAAATTGAATTATTTAAAATTATACCTTCATCAATATAATATAAATAAATACCTAATTCTTTATTATAACTGATATTATTATAATTTAATTCAATATTTCTTACCAATAATGATATTCCGTATTCTTCATTATATATTATATTATTATCTATAATCCTACTATATTCTCCATCACCCTTAATCCCAATTTTACTATTATTGCTTATAATGTTTCCAAATATATCGATGTCAGTGTTTATATAACTAATTCCATTTCCAAAATTATTATTTATAGTATTATTCATTATATCAATATCTTGGGAGAAAATACAATAAATCCCATCATTGATATTATTGATAATTTCACAATTTTGAATTGTTATATTAGAACATAATAATAGTGTTATTCCAGCTCCATTTAATAAGTTTACATTATCGATGGTAGAATAATTACAATTAGCCAATATTATTTTTCCAGGAAAGCCCTTAAAAGTGAAATTATCTGAAGATAAAAAGTTCTTATCTGAGTACCAATAGACTAATTTTTCATTAATTGTATTTGTCAAAGGAATTATTAAATTTGAAATTTCACCAATATCCTCAGCAAAAGTGATATCACTATTAATAAGAGAGTTATTTGAGATAATTAAACCATCGTTATCAAATTCTATTTGAATTCCATTAGAACTATTTTCAATATTGTTATCATTAAATATACAATCCATACCAGATATAATACGTACGCCATAATTATTATTACTTAAATTATTATAAGAAAAACTGCTGTAAGGTGAATTAAAAATATTAATTCCATATTCTAAATTATTGGAAATAATATTAGATACAATACTGTTATTATTTGCATTTCCATTATAAATTCCACTTTGATTATTATATGAAATAGTGTTTGAAGTAATATTACTTTCAGCACCGCGGTTATAAATACCATTCTCTCGATTACCAATTATTTTATTTAGGGAAATATTATTTATTCCTGCATTAATAAAAATACCATTAATCCCATTATATCTAATTGTATTATTGTAAATAATATAGGATGTTCCACCTTCAATATTTATTCCTTGTTCTGTATTGTTTTCTATATAATTACCCTCTATTATTGTAGGATTGCCAGATGACCATGAAGTAATCCCATCTAAGGAATTGAATGAGAGAGTATTATTTACGATTTTATTTTTATAATCTGTTGCTCCATATTTAAGAATTCCACTTTGAGAATTATAACTTAGATTACAATTCATTATACTAGCATTATTACAGAAAAACAGAGAAATAGCATGGGAACTATTAGTAATTTCAAAATCGGTGATAATTGTATCATTACAATTAACTAAAATTATTTGACCTGGAGCTCCATTTGTTAAGAAATCTGAATTATCTAAATTTGAGGTATTATAATAGGAATAAATTGTCTTTTCATTGACTTTATTCGATAAATCTATATTAAAGGATGTTAGGAAATCTAAATAAGGCCTATTCTGAATTCCAATACCACAATTTGTCATATTATTCCCCTCTATAATATAATCATGACCATTAGAATAAAAGTAAATTCCATAACCATTACTCATCATTTTATTATATGAGATATTACAGAATCCTGTAATTTTTAGATTAATAGCACGGACACTATGAGAAATAGTATTATTATATATAGTACAATTATCCATTAATATCTCAATTCCATAATTAACAACATAATCAATTATATTTCCTTCGACAATAGATTTATTACCTGTTGATATATATATACCTCTATCACCAATATCTTGAAGATAATTATTTCTAATTGAATGGTTATATCCACTACCAATTTTGATACCAAAAGCATTTATTAAACTAATGTTATTATTTTCAATTATAGAGTGATAATGACCTGTACTTATACCTTGTGTAACATCATAAATATCATTATTTCTAATTTTTGTATAATTAGATGTAAAAGTTGAGACACCACTCATATGCAATGTATTGATTGAACGTATACTTCTATTGTTATATATTGTATTTTTAAAGATACCCGTATTTAGACTATAATAGATTTCAACTCCATCATCTGCATTAAAACTGAGATTATTTTCTTGGACATTGGATTGATTAGTATAATACAGATGAATTCCATCATCAAGAATATCACTATAAAAATTTCCATTATAATTTATTTTATTCCATTTTAGATTTATATCTTTACTGTATTCTACATAAACACCATGTTTTTTATTAATCTTTATGTTATTATCCTCGATGGTAACATTAATGCAATTATTAAGATATATTCCATAATTTCCATTTCTACTTATAGAAGAGTTCATTATGATTGTATTGCCTACATTTATCATCTCAATACCTGCATTAGTTTGGAGAATACCTGAAGATGTAAAACTACAATTTTCAATTATTAAATGAGCATTAGAATTTACAATAGTAATACAACTTCCCATATCATTTCCATCAATGATAATATTCTCAATACGATAAGGATCTCCAATTATGCCTTCCCCAGTACACCAAGTTTGATTTTTCGCCCATGTCCAATTTTGAGCACCAATACCTGTTGCCGTTCCATTAATAAATATTGGTGATTCAATAGTTGCTGAAATATCTAAATTCGATTTATTATTTATTTCAAATTTAATCAAATTCATCGAATTTGTTTGAGATATAATTATTGACAAAAATATGAATATAACGAAATAAGTTCTTTTATTTTTTTTAATGTTCTTTCTTAGATTTTCTATCATATCTAATTCATCCCTCCTGTAGTATGATTATCTATATAGTATGCTTTTTTTCTGTTGGATTTCAAAGATTTTATATATTGATATTTTTCTAAAATAGTTAAATGCCAGATTAGTTTACTTTTTTTAATTCCAATGTTTTCAAATAAATCTTCAATAGTATTACCAGGATTATTATTTATATAAGATAAGATATTTCTTTTCGTTATTGATACAAATATATCTTGTTTTGTTAATTCTGGGGCTACAATAATCATTTTCTTTCTTATCATTTCTTTTAAAATCCTTTCAATATCATTTCTTTTGAAATCCTCTGAGATTTTTCCATTATCGTACATTTGATTGATTATTTTAAATATTGGCATTTTTTGTTTTTTTTTTAAAATAATTTTTACTTCATTTTTCATCTCTTCTTCTTTTTTAATCAAAAATATTCCATTCGAATTAATTACTCTAGATTTTATTAAAACCATGAGTCATATAACTCATTTTTTTTATAAAATTTAAAGAGCTTTGGACCAAAAGTGAAATTTTTAATTTTAGACTCTTTTTTTAATCTATTTTTTTTTTTACCTTTATAAAATCATCCTCTATCTTTCATATTTTTTTTTTTTAATTTATAATATTTTAGAGATATAGGGTTTTATTCCAATTTTTATTTAAAATATATCTTTTTTTCTTATCTCCATTTACTTTTTTTATTAGATTTAGTTCAACTAATTTTTTTAAATATTTTTTAATTGTATTATAATGTATTGAAACCATTTCAGATAATACTGTTGGTCTGAGAGGCTTTTCATTAGTTTTTAATACTTCCAATATAGATTTTACTTTTTCATTCCTCAGAATTATATGTAAAATATCATTCTTAGGATTAGATCTGAAATTAAAAAGATTCTTTTGACTCTCAAAACCATGTACCCTAATAAAATCAAAGTTTTCTAAGATTTTAAGATGCCATTGAGCACTATTACTTCCTATATTAAATTCTTTCTTTATATCATTTATATTGATTCCAGGATTTTTTAAAATATATTCATAGATATTTTTTCGAACAGGTAATTCTAATACATCATCTTTCGTTAGTCTAATTCCTATGACAATATTTTTATTTTTAATTAGATTTTTAACTATTTTCTCAATTCTATTCCTATTAAAATTATTTTTTGATTTTAAGCGATAATTTATAAAATCAATTACATCAATTAATCTGTTGAATGGTTTTTTCTTTATATATTCCTTTATAATTTCATAGATAATTTGTTCATCTTTATTTAATAAATCTTTTTTCATTATTAATTCGAATAACTTTAATATATCATAATCGAGTCTTATTTAGTTATATTATTAATTTTTATAAAAATAGTTTATTAGATTTAGGAAAATAATGGATAAATCTATTAACTCTTATTAATTATGAATTAAATATTTATTATCTTTGGTTCTTAGCTGACAAAATAGCATAATTATGTTTTTTTTTTGATATTTTAATACTTTAAAAACTCATATATGCTCATACATATAATTGCACGTGAAATGAATCTTTCACTTGCGTTTTCCATGGAAAATCATTATCTTTCTATGAAAAAGATATTTTCGCTATTTTATTTGTTTTCTAAATTATTAATAAAATTTAAAATTACTTCGCTAGAAAGATAAAATCCTTTTTTAAGAAGAAGATCAATATTTTGAATAAGTT
Organism: uncultured archaeon; assembly: GCA_964525635.1. Taxonomy (GTDB): domain Archaea; phylum Asgardarchaeota; class Lokiarchaeia; order Sigyniarchaeales; family SOKP01; genus JAFGOA01. Next base: position 1,256 of record CAZGJX010000082.1, on the reverse strand, counting down.
CTTTATTATTTTTTAGATCTTTTTTCTTTATCAAATTTAAAATACCAAGAGTTCCTAATATTTTTATATTCAAGGATTTTGCAATATTTCGTCCCTTTTTTTCATCAATTAATAGTAGCGATTTTTCAAATTCAGTACATAAATTTATAGCTTCATTCTCACCTTTTCCTAATCCTAAATCTGAATATTTTGGGGATTTTATTTTTCTTTTAGAAATCCAATTTTTTTTCATTTCTTCCTGTAAAATTCTTATTTCATTTCCCAAATTTTTAGGAATATTTAATATTTCATCATAAACCGCTTCTGGTATAATTATTTCAATAAAGAGTTTTTTTAAGAGATTTAACTCGTTTTTTTTAATAAAAGCTAATAAGGGAGTTGTATCTGAAATAATAGTATAATCTTTCATAATTCATCAATAATTCTTAAATCATCATTAAAATCCTCTAAATCATAATTTAATGGGATTTTTTTTTTTGAAAAATATTCTAAAATCTCCCAAATTGATAAGGAACATATTTCTGCTGCCTTTCCTATTGAAATCTTTTTATCTTGATATAATTTTGATGCATATTCTAATTTCCATTTTGGAATAGCTTTGTTTAGAAGCCTTCTAATAACACTTGATTTATCAATTTTTTCAATTTCTGCTATTTTTTCAACTTCCTCGACCATATCATCAGGTAAGCGTGTTGTTATTGTTTTGGCCATTTTAAATATCATCCATAATTAATGTATTAATCACAATAAAATTAATACATTATTATCAATAAAAATTTATTGTTAATTTATTAAACGTAAGAAGAATGAATTAGATTATTATTAGTTATTTTCATAGCAAAATTGAATATTCTATAATTTTCATTAATAATATTTTAATATAATCTATTAGACATATAAGGTTTAAAATTAAGGAACAATTGAATTTATATTTTTAATAATTTCTTTAAAATTTTAATATTCTTAATGAAATTTTCTTTAATATATGATAATCCTCTCATATTTTAATAATATAGTCGTTATTGTTTATTAAATTGATTTTAGCAAAATGAATCTTTCAATTCAATTTTCCATTAAAAAAACCTTTTTTTTCATGAAAATTATATTATATTTCTATATCATTTGTAGGAAAAATAATTATTAAAAAAAATATCAATATAAAGAAAATATAGGTTCGATTTCCGTCAGGTCCATCCTTAAACTATGTCGTGGCGACATAGTATTTTTCTCCAAATGAGAAAAATTAAATAATGAGC
>CAZGJX010000081.1:0-21103 GCA_964525635.1 uncultured archaeon | reverse complement strand
TGATAGAGAAGAAATGATATGGAAAAAACTTAAAAATTTAATGCGTTATAAATATTTAAACAGAACTTTAGTAGTTTCCAAACTATATATAGGAATACTGCAGCAAAGATAAACAATTTAAAATATATTTCTATTTCAATAAGTTAAATATAGAATATTATTAGGAATAAAGGGAAATTATCTAAAGGGATTATTTTTTATGACCAAACTATTATTATAGAATAAGTTAAAAATCAAACCGATAAGTAATAAAAAGCATAAAGAAAGAAAGCTTAATCTAATATTAAATCGCAATAATAGAATCTATTTTCTCTTAAGACTATATCTCCTCGGGAAAATTGCACTTTTTCATTAAAAATTGGTCCATCATATACAAAGGAGTGAAATTCTCCATTCTCACCACAAGGATCAACATTAGGGGGGAGTTCGGACAAGAACTGTTTATCAAATTCTCTTCCAACAAAAGATTTATCAAGATATTGACTATCCACGCACGTTATAATTGCCTTAAATCTGAGGCTTATAAAGGATTTCGCAAGTTCTAGTGTGTCTTTTTGCCATAATGGAAAAATAGCTTTTAATCCTAAAATAGATAATTTATTTTCCCGATATTTTCGTAGATCTTCTAAAAAAATGTCACCAAAAGCAACAGAAAAAGTCCCATTTTGTAAAAATTTCTTAAGAGCAATAAACATTTTATTTTCATATTCTTCATTTGAAGTATTTTTGGATATTAATATCTTTTCAAGAGGGTTTCCTAAGGATTCAGCTTGTTTTTCAAGTAGAATTGTCCGTACGCCATGCATACTAATTCTATCATAATCCTTCGTAATTGTTGTAAGTAATGAAATTATATCTGAATTTTTAGATTTTCTTAGCTCATACAGAGTAAGAGCACAGTCTTTTCCACCACTCCATGAAAGAAGAACTTTCTCTTTCATAACAAATCAAAATAATTGTTATTAATTTAAGAGTTTCATTATGTAAAAGAAAAAAAATTAATGATTTAATCGGATATTTTTATTTATAATAACACTAAAAATTCTTGATTTTAAAAATTCTAATTCTTAATTTCATTATAAAAAATATTGTAGTAAATAAAATTATTCCAATAAGGACAAATATATTAAAACCAAGGACATCATTATTTGGAGGAGTATTTTCCGAGAAGTTATCCCACCAGAGATCGTAAGTTTTATTAGCATCTGCACCATATACAAGTATGTAGTATGTTCCATTCGATGGAAGAATATAATCTATAAGCTCATTAACTGTTATTAAAACGCTATTTGCTATTAAAGTTCCAATACTATCATAAATAGCAAGATCAATATTCCCTTGTGAATTTAAGAAAGTAAGATCTACAACTAAACTTAAACTTCCTGATGTTATTTGAATTTTATACTAATCATAATCTGCTTGAGTCCCTATTCCATTAATTGTGATTAACCAAATCCCTTCAATGCTAGAGAAGTTCTAGATAGATATCATATTATCAATCTCTTCATAATTATCATCTAGACTTCCAGAAACGAGATCATCCCACACGAGATCATAAGTATTACTTGCATTTACACTATAAACAAGTAAAAAATACATTCCACTTGATGGAAGGATATAATTAATAATTTATTTGAAAAAATTTGATCTTAATGTTGAAAATGACTATTAAGTGATGGAGATTAGAACATGAAAGAAGAGTTTTATCGGCGAAAATTAATTTGCGATAACAAATTCTTTTTTTATATCTTTCAAATATAACATTTTTATATATGAAAAAATTTTACAAATCAAAAATCATGTTCAATAATATTTTTTTTAAACATATAAAAAAGAATGGAGTTTAAAAGGTGTAGTAAGATCGAATTACATTTAGCTCCAATGAAAAATATTAGCTGTTGGGCTTTTCGTGCGTTATTTCCAGAAGCTACAGATTCTTATACTGAAATGTTAAATTTAAAAGAATTAATTACTTCAAAAAAAAGAACATGGAATAATATTGATACATTTTCAATTAACAACCAACACCAATGGGTACAAGTACTTACAAATAGCATTAATGATATTTCCTACCTTCCAACATATTTAGAGAAATTTTGTAGAGATTATCCTGAAAGGGCAAATATTTATGGTGTAAGTATCAATGCTTGCTGTCCGGATCCAAGAGTAATATCTGCTGGAGAAGGCGCTGCTCTTATTAAAAGAACAAAGAGATTAAAAGATCTTATTATAGCTTTTTTAGGTGATCCTAACTCACATCATTTCAATATTAATTGTAAGATCCTATTAGGCCTTAATTCAAATGAAATGTACTATTATAAATTCTTGGATTTTTTAAATATAATACAATCTATTAAAGATGCACGGTTAAAACCTACCATCATAAATTTTAAGCATGCAAAGCAATCCTCTAAATCTAAACCACATTGGGAATTATTAGAAATGGTTCTTACTACAAAAATGCCAATAATTATTAATGGAAATATATGTACAAACCAAGATCTCCAGAAAATTATAAAACAATTACCCTTGACATTTCAAAAAAAGTATAGAACATTAATCTCAGGGATAATGATTGGTCGAGCGGCAATAAAGAACCCAAATTGTTTTCAATCCTTTATATCTTCGCCTTATAAAGAATTAATATCTAAGAAAAACTTGATCGTAGATAATCTTAATATACATCCTCCACATAGAAGATTCTATAAAAATATTAAAGATTTTTATCCATTTATTATGGAAAATTAATAAATTAGAACGGATAAGTTTCCCAAATCCAAAATTTAAAATTGTATAATGAAACTTCATCCCCATGATATGCTGAAAAAGGATTAAATATTAGAAAAAACTTAATTCGGTATAAATAATTAATTAGTAAAGTTAATACATTATGATATAGGAAGAACTTACAAAATCATTTTTCATAACTATAAACATATTTTATAATTAAAGGAAAAAGAAAATGCCACCTTCTATTTTAATTGAGGGAAAAATCTCTGTAGATGCGGTCTTACACTCAAAATATCGTAAAGTTCTGACTATATTTTACGATGTTGCCAAACTCCAGAGGAAAAAGAATAAAAAAAGAATAAAATCGCTCAAACAAATACTTGAATCAGTGAATTCCAAAGAAGTTAAGATTGAAGCAGTGGATCAAAAATGGTTTGAAGAGAATGCAATTGGGAAAACTCATGGAGGAATTGCTGCCATTGTAAGTGAAAGAACTTACCAAAATATGCCTGAACTCTTGAAATCGAAACCTTGTGTCATTTTTTTTTTAGATGGAATTGAAGATCCTTATAATCTTGGTTATACTATACGATCATTATATGCTGCAGGTATAGATGGAATCGTTATGAAACAGAGAAATTGGATTAATGTAGATGGAATTATTATTAAATCTTCCGCAGGCACCTCAGAAATAATGCCGATGGCGTTAGTTGATGATCTCGAAACAGCGACTAATTTCTTTAAATCTAATAATTACACAATTGCTTGTACTGATAAAGATAAAGGTAAATCAATATATCAAAGTAATCTTAAGGCTCCATTATTTATTGTGATCGGGGGTGAAAAAAGAGGTATTAATCGAAGTATATTAAATATGTCCGATTTACGACTTTCAATTCCTTATAAACGAGAATTTTTAGCTTCTCTCCCACTTAATTCGGCAGCAGTTATAATTGGATTTGAAATTTTTAGACAACATACTTATTCCAACAAATAAAATTTAGATAAAATTCTGTTCTTACTAAACCTTTATATATGTATTTTTCTAAATACTGGATTAGTGAGTAATTATAGATATTTTATATGGTTGGCAAATCAATCAAGATTTTAATATTTTTTAGATACTTATGGGTTTTACTAAGGTTTTCAATTATTTTAGTTATGTCATTTTTATCTTTCATGTTAATTCTTAATTGATAGAATATTATTATGATTATATTTGCTTGGTGATGTATAATAATTATTCAAAATATCCACTTTATATTATCCAACTATAATGTTAATTGAAATAAAAATAATTATTTAAAAATTTTCTTAAATCTAGTTACTACTAATTTTATTTCAATTATACTATAATAAAAAAGAATTATATATCTTTTTTTGACTTTTATTTTATTTCCATTTCCAACCTCCTCAATCTCATCGAGTTCAAATATATATTTAACTCCTATAATTAATGATGCTTCAGGATTGAATACAGTAAGTTATTTACAATATGGTTCAGGAAAGTTACTATGGATTACAGATGATTGTTTTACAAATCTATACATTGATGAAGCATATAATAACCTACTATCTAACAATACATTGAAATGGTTAGCAAATACAACTACAAACCTAAATGGACCAATAATTAATAATGTAGAAGTTATACTTTCAACAGGATATCCTTCCACTATATTTAATTTCTATTTAAATTATTCTGATGCAGATGGTTCCGCTCCAATAGAAGTATCAATTACATTAAATGGTGTTAAATATCAAATGGAAAGACAAAACATATTTAATGATGATTAAATAGGTTATGTAATATATAATTTTTCGATTCAATTATCTGCTGGATCATATAACTATTATTATAATGTTACTAATGGAAAATATAATGCAAGTTATCCCCTTGGAGAATTACAATTGATTGTCCAGGAAGAGCCAAATGGTGGAGGAAGTGGGGGAGATAATACGTTAATAATCATTATTGGAATTACACTTCCTATTGCTGGTATAGGTGTTGCTGTAACGATAATTATTATTAAAAGAAGAAAAGCAATATAATACCTTTTTAGTAGATATGTTTTTCTAATCATTAGATTAGAAAATCTTTTTTTTCTATTCTTGGAAAAAAAAAACATGGATTAGAATTTTGTTAATTTTTGTGTTTTATAACAGAATTCTAATTTAAGATTTCTTTTTAATATAAACACCTATTATAATTAATAGTACTCCAGCAACTATGGCAATAATATTTATTATATTAGCTATGTCTATTGGTTTTCCTGCATAAATATCTGCGTTGATAACATAGTTAAAAATTAGTGCGAATGTTCCAAATATACATAATAAAATTCCAATCAATAGAACAATTAAAACTTTTTTTGAAGCCATATACATACACTTTTTATTTTTTATCTTATATTGTTGTATAAATAAATATGTAGAAATGATTATTCTAAAATATATATACTTATTTTAAATAATCGATATTTTACCAATTTTTTAAAGTCAATAGGAAAGTAAATAAAAACAATAATACTTATTCCTCAACAAAATAAGGTTAGTATTGAGTAATATAATCGATTATTTCATAGAGATCTTTTTCTGCTGTAGGTGCCCATTCTATTTTAACCATTTTTCCAGTCTCATCTTAGCATTATCCATGACTTCTTCGTGAGGAATTGATTTGTCTTGATTAACTTCTTGAAGTCCTATTAATATCTTCTTTTTAACATAAAGATGATACATAATATCATCAAGGGTAACTTCTTCTGGTAACTTTTTTATTAGAGCTATAACTTCTTTTTTAAGATTTGTAGTCATTTGCTATCAAGATCTTTATGATCATTTTAACTTTTATAATTTCTGATTTTATAAAATGTTTTAACCTAGATTATGTTGTGCTTGGATTCATATTAATTCTATAGATATAGGATGCTTGTAATATTTCATTCTTCTGTATGAAGCTATTTTCTATGCTATGACTAATAATAGATTTATTAACAATTAAATCTACTATATCATTTCAATCTTCTTTATGAAGCTATTTTCTATGCTATCTAAAAGGAAGAATGCTACCAGATAATTGACCTATTGATTGGATTTTAATCTTCTTTATGAAACTATTTTCTCTATTATCTAATGGATATTATCTATTAGAAATGAAATTTTGCTATTATTAATCATATTCAGAGTCAAATAAATAATTCTTAATACCAAGGATTTTAGATATTTTAAAAAGCATAATATCCCATGATCCAAAATCTTTCCTATTCAATTTAGAGGTTTTCTGTATCATATCATATATTACATATACTGATCTAATTTATTCTCATCAAATCGAATATCCATGTTATTTTTTAATTTTATAAGTTTAAGATAGAATTCTATGATAGAAAAAGATTTATAATCTTGGATTCCTAGACTTTTTAATGGAATACCTTGTTCTAATTGAGATAAAACGACCGCAGGATCCTCAAAATTATGGTTTAATATTTCGCTTAAAGAACGATCGCCAAAATCAAATAATAAACGATTAATTGCTGTGAGTACTGTAGATTTAAGTCTGATTTGTTGGATTATATTATACAAGAATAATAAGTCATTCATTTGGTCAATGGAACTTTTTATAATCTTTTGCTGTAAGTTTATGTGTAGTTTATTGATCTCACACTTTAAATTCTTAATTAAGTTTTTGATCTCATCAAACTTCATATCCTCAAATAATTCTCTAATACTAACAAGGAATTTAAAATCCTTTTTCTCTGAACGATATATAACTAATATTGGCCATAATTCATAATATTCATCTATATATCCAAATCTGATTATTTTATCAGGATATAAAGATTTAAAATAGGTTTTCACCTGATCGATTAAATAAATATTTTCTTCAGGATCACATAAAACAACTACTTCATTCGGTTTCTCTACTAATAATATGTGATTATTTCTAAAAATAATCGATTTTATCTCATTTAACTTAAAAGAAAATAAATCTGATAATGTCCAATTTAAGAAATAGAAATTAGATTTCTTTTTGTGACTTATTATATTTTTAATATCATTACTGGATAAGAGATATCCTTTAGATTCTCCAGCATTTATAATTAATTCCTTCCCATCAAGTAATTTCAATTGATCTTTAGATAGATTTAACGAAATTAACATAGGTTTTCTCATTTGTCGAGCAATAATAGAAGCATGTGATGCAAAACCAGATGCTATTGTACAAAATCCCTTAGCATTTGCGATCCAAGGAAATACTCCCAAATTTAGTACTTCAGAGAGAATAATTTCATTATCTTTGACTTTTTCTATTATTTCTTCTGAATATGAATCTATATACTTTCCAATACCATTACAAAATCCAGGAGAAGATACAATACCTTCTGCAATATCTATAAGATTTTTATCAAGAATTACTTTTTTTTTATTTTGACTATGTAAAATTAATTCTCTTACCTGTAAAATATATAATTCATTATCTTTTATCACAAATTCCATATCTATTGGATGTTTCATTAAATCTAAACAAATCCCAATATAGTTTTTAATTTGTGAAATTAAGGATTCATTTAGACTATAAATATTACTTGTAGTATCATCAATTTTAGATTCATATATTATAGTTGTTCTTCCTTTTCCTGAAGTAACTCCTTCTGGTTTTTCTGAATATTCAATGATTAATTATTTTTTTCCAGTTAAAGGATTATGTGAGAATATTACACCATAATATTCTCCATCTATGTACTCCTGGATAATGATTCCCATTAATACAGATTTTATCGATATACCCAATATTAACATTTGAAATAATGCTTTTGGAGAATAAAAAGATTTTATTACCTCAAGTATTCCTTGTTCTATCTCTTTTTTTCCTTTAATTGGTCCTATTGATTCAAAAATACCTGCCAAGACATTATAGTTAATATTCACATCCTCAATTGAAGCGCATGATCGTATTATAAGGGGATATTAAAGTTTTGCATTCTTTATTTTCTTTATAATTGAATTAAATATTTCAGAAGGGATTTTATGTATATTTTTTATAAGTTCTTCAGATAGTTTTTTTATCTCTTCAGGTTTATCAGGGTTTAAATTCTTTGGAATCTCTAAAGTACTATAGATTTGAAGAAGATCGTCAGGATTAATAATAATGAAATTTGGAATAGGAATAATTGACTTTAGAGTTATTAAATTCCTAGCTTTTAATCCTATATTTGAAGTATTATTCATTTCTCTGATTCACTTAATCTATTATCAATTTTTTTTTTTAAATATTGTGTTAAAATCCATAATTTCACATTACACCAAACTATGCTATCTTTTTTTGATTCTACTTCAGGATTCATACAAGGACCAATGCATTGAACAGGACATGAATTACATTTCCTTGTAAATACTTCTCTTTTAGATACCATATCATCCTTTTTTTTTACACATACTTATAAAAACTATACTTATATTCCAATTCTTATATTTAAATAAAAAAACAGAATCACTCTCTCATAAACACAATTTTCTTTAAGTAACTATTTTTTATGCTAAAATAAAGAGAAATTGAAGTTTAAAATTTGAATTATTTGATTTTGATGCCACATTTCGAACAAAATTCCCCTTTTGGATCAACAATCTCTACACCACAGGATCGACAATATCTCCATCCATTTTTATATTGAGTTTTAATACGGTCTTTAGTTAGGAGTCTTGTATTTTCTAAAATGATATATTCTACGAATAATAAAGCTATGATTAAGAAAATAATATAAAAAACAGGGTGTATATCCCATTCTTTCAGAAATAGAACAACACTTGTTGGTTGATATTCTTTATAAGATAGGCTGATTTCATTGTTTTTAACAAATCCTATCCCTCCAATCAAAATAAAAGAAATACTTATTAAATTTAAGGATCTTCTTACAAAGGATATTCCGTCTCTTTTTATATAGAAGAAAGATAATACAAATCCAAATGTAAATATAAAAACACAAATCGCACTGAGAATCTCATTAAATTGAATTTCAAAACCAACTCCTGATAATTCTAAATCTCTAAAGAAGAATCCAAAAGATAATACTTTATTGTAATAACCCGGTAAATCGGTTATAATATAAATAGAAACTGTCTGCAAATGAAGTATAAAAAACCAAATTCCTGATAAAAATACGAATTATTTGATTATTAAATTAAATTCTTTTGTCTTTTCCATTTTATTCCCCATCTCTTTTGGTTAAGAAGTTAAATAACTATTAAATAAAATCATTTAAAAATATTTTCATGTTTTTAATAAAAATTTTTACAAAAAATTGGATTTTGGTTTCAATTTTGGATATGAACCTTATTTCTATATTCGATATGGAGTCAATAAAAAAATAAAGAAGGAATAAAAGATTTTAATAATTTATTTTATTTTGCATTTTCTCCTCTTTTTATAGGCTATATATATGGTATTTGAAATAAATAATCCAGATATCACAATTATATTTCCAAAAGGAATATTTGAACCTAAATTATTTGTATTTTCTTTTCTCCAAAGCCCATTCGAAGCCTCCCAAGTATTTAATATAATCCCTTCATTAAGAGCTGTCATATCATAACTTAAATCCGGCCAAATCCCAAGAAGATATTCATCTCCATCTCCAAAAAGCCATGATATAAAATAACTAGTATCATAACCAATAATCCATCCAACTTGAAAATTTAATCCATATCGAAAATTATCTAAAGTAAGAGAAAGAGAACTTCCATAGCTAGTGTCAGGTATATCCAAGTCCAAATTAAAATTCTTAGTAGTTGTATCCCAATGAAGTGTTTGTATTGAATCTCCTAAATACACATCTGAATCTATATAACCGCTGATTACAGGATTAATTTTAAAATAAATATCATCAAAAAAGAATTTAAGAATATAACCTAAAGGGGGATAATAGTACTTTAATATTTCATCTATATGAACTGTTATGTTGCAATTAAGAATTTCCCCAAGTAATTGAGGAGTAAAATTAGACTCAATAGTCAACATTCCACTTAATAAAGATATTGAGTATTCTATATCGTCAACAAAACTAATAAAGTCATTTAATAATTGTATTATTGGATTAGAAAAATCTATAACAATTTTATTTTGAATAATTGTATGAAAATTATAATGTATAAACCAAAGATCATAATCTGCGGTAATATTAAAGAAATACTCAATAGTTAGGATAGTACTGGATGTATCTAATAAAGATTCTAAAATTGTTATAAGACTGTCTTCAGGAGTTAAGATATCAGGGAGATCAACTGTTGTTTGAATAGGAATGTCAATAGTCACAGTTATATTTTTATCAACATTAATAAAACCCCCACCAGATTGAATATTACCCTGGAATTGAGCTGCTTGTTGCATTAAATCTGCATAATTTGAATGAATGTAGGGAACTTCAAATACATTCAATATATCGTATGCAAAAGGAGCATATTTAGGTATAATTTCATTATTTATTTCATGTACTCCTTGCGTAAAAGATAAATTCAACAATCCATAACAATTATAAATTATAGAATCTGTGAATGGGGCTATTTCATATTGTCCAAGAATATCTCCTCCTGTATTCCCAACAGCAAATTGATGATTATATGTTTCAATTGTTAACATCATTGATATAACTCCACCATAACAACCACAAAGACTTGAAGTATAAATGTCAAGATTTTTATATTCATAATTTGCTGTATATCTCTCACCTAATAGGGTTTGTAATTCAATAGAATTAGAGATTTCCTTGGTCAGAATTCCAGTTTCAATAGTATCCCACTCATATATTGCATATTCCATGGAATCTCGCCATTCTGTTGTGGAATTAGTATAATAATCATGATTATCAAATACAAATCGATACGCAACAGGTCCTCCAGTATAACTAAAGTTTAAATAAACTTGTACTAATTCATAATCATTATAATGTATAAGTTGATCCGTCCAAAATCCATCAAGCCATACTTCATTCCAAAAATATAAATATTGAATACAAAAAGCATTTCTACCAATTGAAGAATCATAACCATGTATTACTCGAGCAAATAGACCATTAGGATCAGCAGTATGAATTGTATCATCATTATCACATAGAAAAGGTTGATAAAGCTCTGTTAAATTTTTAGCTGTAAATGTATTATCAGTTCCATAAAGAGTTACTGTAATTGCTATATCAGCATCTTCTAGATTAATTATCCAATATCCTTCAAGATCCGTTGGATTGATATAGTTCCAATACACACCTCCAAGAGATTCGTCTGCAGAAGTTGGATCATAATCAAAGACTTCAATAAGCATATTATTTAAAATTGTCGAGTCATTAAAGAGTGTAATCGGTTGTGTAAAGTTATACCAACTTGGTGAGGCACTACTTATCGAGTAATGAGAACTCTCAACGTATAGATCATGATCAATGGTTAAATCATCGATCGATTGGTAATTTTGCCAATTGTTATTTATATCATACTCTGGAAGACCTATCCAATAATTTGGAATCCAGCGGACATAAATCTCACCCGCATCTAATGGATCATGATCGTCCCAAACAAAAATAGCTGTTAGGTTTATTTCCATATGAGTCCAATGAATACCCCCCATTAGGGATATTGGGATAATATCATCTCCAAGATATACTGTATCATTCGGATTTGAAAATAATGTTATATTATTTATAACATCCCAAACATCAGGAGGAGTTGGTTTTTGAACCTTAGATTCAATATTGGTCCAAGTTTGCTTGAATATAAGTTCTTCCGTATTAGTATATTCTTTGGCTAATTTTGGTTCATTTAATGCATTTACTATTCCTAAGTTATTAATAAAACCAGATATCAGGAGAATTAAGAATAAATAATAAGCTATTAATTTCTTATTCATATATTTAACCACATTAAAATAATATTTTTTTTTATCATTTGGTATGAATAACAATTCAATACAAAAATTTAAATCCTTTCTACTTCAAAAAATTATAACAATGAAAATTAATTAAAACAAAATGTATCTTATTTATGAAGCTTTTCTCTCAGAGGGATTAAATAAGATAAAAAAATTATTATCATTATCATTAGATTTATAATAGAAAAATATAAACTAATTAGGATTATGATTATTGAAACCGACAATTTCCTCTGGTTCTTTCAAAATTCTCCTATTTTTAAAATCGTTTAAATCCAAATACTTTGTTCTTTTAGACCAGTCCTTTTGATTAGTATTTTTCCAGTCAAGCATTAATTTTAAAGTTTTTAAAATAGGTGTATCCCAGAGAACCTCTGCATTATTTCGTTCTTTCTCAGTTATATTATCAAGCATAAATTTTTCAAAATCATTTTTAAACTTATTGAAATCAGACTTGACTAATCCTTGTTGCCAATTTAAACCTTTAAATAAAGAGCTGTATCGCTTTATTCTATCAATTAAAAACAATTCGGTTTTTATATGTATCGAACCTAATCCTAGAGGTTTTCCCATTCCAATTTTGTGAAAGCAATTATTTGGTAAATTAAGAACAAATAACAAGGCACCAAGCTCTATTTTTGAAAGATTTTCAAACCGTATTCTTGATGTAAAATTTAAATCTTTCCTTAATGGTTTTATTTTTATATGTTGGGTATCAATTAGGATACTTCCTTCACTCCATGACGTTTCACTTTCTTTCATTGGAGGATTTCTATGCCAATATAATTTCCTGCCTCTAATCTTAATGTTAGAGTCATCCCAATGTTTGATTTTATTCTTATCAGATTTATTTGGTTGTTCTAAATAATGTTGAAAACAAGTAGGTTTAGGGGAGGTTAAAATTTTTGGAGAACTCTCTTTAAGAAAGATATTATCTTGATTTGGTAGTAAATCAGCATCTTCAAAGAAAATTCTTGTCTGCCATTGATTTTTTTTCCCAAATAACGCTTCAGTCATGTCTGTAATTTGATCCGAGGATAGATTTTCTGGAATATGATTATTTATAGTTTTTAGGTATGGAATACGGAAGTTCTTAGTATGTCCAAATAATAAAACTAAATTTTTTAATTTGTTATAAAAAATTGGAACTCCGTTAGGGAATAAGGTGTGATCGTTAGCCATTTCAAGTAATCCTTTTTTCTCGTTGTCAATTTCAAAAATGAAATTACGATTTTCATCATTAATATAACAATTCAAATCTCTTTTTGATAAAAAAATTTTTTTTATTGATAAATCTGGCTTATTAATTATCCAATTATGTTTTTTACCTTGAATCATACCACTCCAGACCTTCCAACTTCCATTATATTGTTTTTCATACTTAAATTGTTTAGAATTATCTCGAAACTTAGTAAATGTCTTTCCATTCATTGATTTTGCTGGTGTAATAAAATATTCATCATCTTGAGTGTTAAAAGATAGATAACCTCCTTGGACACCTTTCATTTTTTTAGCATAATATTTTCGAAGTGTTGAGAATGATCCTGCTACCCATCTATAATAAAATCTTCTTTTAGTATCAACATAGTTTAATTTACTATATGTAACAATTTCTAATAATGATCGTATCATGCCTCGTAATGAACTCCCTGGAATCTTAATATTATCACCAATTGAAAAGAAATTGTATTCTTCTCCTTTTATGAAAAGTGGGGTTTTAGTTTCCAGCTTTATGCGCAAATATCCATTATACCTATCTTTATGATACACACTAAAATCGAAATCAGGTTGTTCTACTTTAACAACCTTATCATTTAAAGGAATAAAATTGTAGGGGGATTTCGCTTCATTCTTCATTCAATTCTACCTCCTCTAATCCTATACTAAGAAATCTACTATCAAAGAAACTTGCTTGGCCAATATCATTATATACTATATAATTTCGTGTATTTAATACAATTTTATGATTATTATCTATTTGTTTATTGCTAAGCCACTTTGAAGGGATGATAAACTGAACTCCTCTTTTCTCTGAAACTTTTGAAAATTCATTCTCAAGAGGGGTTATTTTTGTCCCTAATAATATTTGATGAGCTTCTATAAAATCTTGTTCTTGTCCTGTATGATCTTTGTCAATTCTATATCTATAATGAAAATCATTGCAATCTTTCCAGATATATAATTCTTCCATTTCATTAAATGCCCTTAATCGAATTAAATGTTTTTCAAAAATTGGTAAATCTTTTGGATATATCCTTATATTGCCTTCTTTTATTATCCCAAATAACAAAGTATGATTTAACCAACAAATAATTGAACCTTTATCTAATTTAGACAAAACAATTTCAGATATTCTCTCCTTGAACCCAGTTTCCTTCTTACTAAGCGAAAGAATAGACTCAACTTTATATAAATTTTCATCATTTTTCATTTTTTCCATCTCCAATTTCATTAATTAATGCTTGAGAAAAATTTTCAAGTTTATTTTTATCTCCAACAATTGCAAGAATTTCTTTATTCTTGGAAATCTCAAATTTTTCGTTATTAAATATAATCGTTATTAGGTCCCCTATGAGCAAACCTCTCCCAACATTTATTTCTCCTCCAATGGGTAAGTCCTCATTCCAAAGATCCTTAAAAACCTGTAATAATAATCCAATTTCCCATTCTTTTGCTTGTTTTAGCGATAAGGTAATATTGATTTTTTCATTTTCATGCCATAATGGTTGAGAACTAAATAATGCACCCATGATCGTCCCTCCTGTAAATCTATCAATCTTAATTCTATTATGTTTAGTTTTATTCACATTTTCAATAACTTCATCATTTAAAATAACACGACTCTTATACTTAGTTTTACTTTTATTGGTAAGATCTATCCAACCAAAAAGATCCCTTAGCATTTCATCCCCATTTCCACCTAACGTATTAATAATTTTTATTGCTCTTGCTTTAAGTGCGCCTTTTATTGACGTACCGGTTAGAACTGGTATGCCATTGCTTAGTATATGGATTTTATCCGGATCATTAGGATTAGAGGGAGTAGCTCCTATGATTAAAGAGCTCTTAATTTGAAAACTTATTTTAAATATACATTTGTCATTTTTAATATATTCGTAGGAATCATAATCTTTAAGCGATATTTCTAACTTAGGATCAATGGATTTATTAATTAAATAATTAAACCAATCTCCTCCATCTGTGGGAAAATTAAATTCAAATAAACTGAATTTATCTAATTTAATTTTGCCATATCCTTTTGTATTCATTGCCCCTATCCGTAAATGTCCTTCGTTCAATTCCTCGATAATAGTTTTTAGAAACTTATTTACTTCACCCTCATTTATCGAATCATTTATAGCGATTTCTATTTCTAATTTAAATCTCGTATTTGGTTCTAAAATTTCATAGTTGAATTTTGCCCCTTCTTTTGAAACTCCCTTTGTTTGGTCAATTGCAATGCCGTCCCTTACCGTTATATTCATAGAAGTAATCGCTTTTAAGTCTTGTATAATGAAAATTCCCTCACTTTCCTCTGAACCTAAATACTTATTAACTAAATTCTTTACTCTCTTTTTAAAATTCAACAATAAATAATGTTTTAAAGTTCCTTTAAATGAGGTAGCTGGAATATAAAAATCACCAATTTCATTTTTTATTAATTCAACATCTACTAGACCACCTTTATTACTTCCAATAACCAATGGAGAAATATTTATAATTTCCCCTTGTAAAATTAATTTACTTGTTAGTCGATCCATATCTCATATCCCCTTCTTTTTATTTTCCAATCTCATATATCTAAAAAATGTCACCCAATATACTTTTAGATATTCAAATATATAATCGTCTAATGAAAAACTAAGTTCATTAGCGATAGCTATATTTTCAGAGAAGTCTATGTTGTTATAGACTTTATAATAAATTTTTTTGAAATTTAATAAATCATTCCAGAGCAAAGCATTTTTTAATGTTTTCTGAGCAGTTTTTTCATCCATTTTAAGAATAAAGGAATTTAAAGAATTTTCATCATTAGATTTATTTAAAATACCATTTAACCTCCCAATTAAACTATTTGGGATAGTCAAACCACTATCTCGCTTCATTATGACCTGTTTGTAACCTGCATTTCTAAATGCATCAATAATTTGGGTTTTTAAAAGAAACCATATTAAGGGTTTAGTTTTTAGGATTGGAATGGTTGTTTTAATATCTTCTTTTAATTCTAATCTTTGTTTTTGGTAAGATTTTCTTGTAATCCAATTAATTTTTATTTTCCCAAACCCATTTTCTTTTTCTCTTCCTAATCCTTCAATCTCCATTTTATTTAGTATATTATTTATGTCCTCATCGATTGATGAATCTAATTTAATTAAAAATGAGGATCCTTCTCCAAAAGCAACATCTCTAGGAGATTTTGAATACCAAACATTAACATAATGCTCTACATAATTTTTCGTCGCAAAACCTTTTACTTCTTTTATTTTTATGTTATATTTAGTCTCAAGATATTGTGTTAAAAGTGAAATTGAAGACTCAGGAAAACCATAATTATTATAAAGAATTATTGGTGAAATTGCTGTAATAATAAATTCTTCATCACCCACATAATTATTTTCATTTACATCTTCAATATTCCCAAATAAGACTTCAACTTTACCATATTGAGCACTTTTTGATTTTCCAATCCATGCAATAAACTTATCACCAAAAAACTTTTTAAATTCATCTAAATATCCTTCATCTCCGTATATAGTTCCCTTAAACTGCTGATCCCTTTTAAGTGCTTCATAATAAAAAATTTCTGGCTCATTTGATTTATCAGCATGTCTATTAATAGCAGTATGAAAAAACTGGATAGAATCTGGTGAATAAGTTAAAATATTGTTATTATCTACATTGATAAATTCATTTAATGGAATTGTTTCTTCATCCACATTATCTAAAAAAAGGTTATAAATATTATTTCTCGTATTTCCTTTTTCTTCTTGAATAAATGCTGGAGGAGGAAAAAATATTTTGTTACTTTCAAAAGGATAGGCAGGGTTGAAATTCAAAGCATTTTTTAGGAAAATATGATAAAAATGTTCATTATCTTGTATTGATATATTATTTAATCCACTTATTTGAATATATAAATTAGCCAGTAATCCTTTTATTGTTGAAGATGGAATAATCTTTTGACTAATAATAGTATTTGAGTTTCCTCTATTAGAACTCAAAATGATTGGATTTAGTGTTTTTATAACATAATACATACTTTTTTTATGACCAGAAAGGTTTGGAATAAATTGTTTATTACGAGTAGGGATTTTTTTGTCTATATTTTCGAAATCTTTAACCATCTTAATAGCATTTTGTAACTTTATATTAGTATTTAGAACACATTCAATTTTCCCAAACCCAATATTTCTCAATGTTCCGAATCTTCTAAAATTGATACATGCTAAAAAAAGAAGAGCTATTTCATATTCAGTTAGCTTTTTTGTAGAGAAATTGGTTTTAAATTGTAAACCCGGTTTTAAAACTCTATAAGTTCTTAGAGATTTTGATAATGCAATCCCATTCACATCAATTGCTATTTGTTGCCTAATCGTTGTATAATAAGATTTTAATTTATTTTTTGTAAGGAGCTTGAAATATTGCATTTTTTGTCTTAAATATTTTATTTCTTTTTTTATTTGACCATAATCATTGATATAAAGGTTTTGAATATTAATTTTAGCTCTTTTAAAACCACTCTCACCGAAAATATTTAAAACTATTTGTTTATTTATACCAAGGATATCACACACTTCATAACACATTTCCTTTAATATACCCTTAATTCTTCGGGCAGGAATATATGGAATCCCAAGAGAGTCGTAAATACAATCATTATTTAAAACTCCTGTTCCTTCCCCTGATCCAACTAAAGCATAGGATAAAATTTTTATTGTTAATTCCATATCAAACATCCTCTAATAGTTTTAATGGATAAAATTCTAATAAATCAATTGGATCAAAATATGGTGTCTTTTGATTTTCCCAAATGGATATATGGTATTGTGTGCCATCTAATTCATGTAGAACACAACCTTGTTCCTTTAATTCTTCCAAATACTTTCTAGCTTCATCTCTGCTTCCGTAAAGTTTTTCCCTAAAATTATACAACTTATTTTTAGGCCATGTATAAAATTGCTTAATATTTTTTTTGAGATTTATAACACTTTTTTCATCAATTTTTTGAGAAATTCTATAAGGTCCAAAATGAGCATTTCCTTCAAAAGCTCCGTAGTAATTATTAAAATCCTCATGGATATTTCCTCCAAGACCTCCCGTAGAAATAAAAAAATCGATAAAATTTGAATTTTTTTCTTCTCTGGATAGCCGTTTAGCACGTCTTAATAAATCTTCTGCAATTCGATATGCCCTGTAAATTGGATATTTAGTTTTGACTATAGATATCCCAGCACAAGCAGATAAAGGAAAATTATCTGATATTGAAAGCCTAACCAAGGATTTAATATATAAATCTGTTAAGTACAAAGCAAGTCTTCCATTACATACAAATGTAATATTATCTCCCGCTATAATAATTGGTCGGATAGGAAGGATTATTTTATTATTTTCCTGTATAAGTTCAAAACCTTCATCCTTCTCTATAATTTTGTTTTCAATGTTCCTTACGCACCCTATTCTTATTATTTCTTTAAATGCTCTTAAAAAGAGATTTTCAATTTTTATTGAAGTCTCTCGAATTTTTTCCAAGGATGTACAATTTTTAATTTGAGAGCCAACACGATTACCATCGATACAAACTATTGAAATATAATTAAATCCTTCAGGTTTTCCAAGATTATCAAGATCATTAGTAAATGTATATTTATCTTTGAGTTCAAAGCTAAATTCCTCTCTTAATGAGTTCAATGCGATCATTTCTTTATCAATCTTTGCTTTTATTACACCAGAAATAAATTGATATTTATCATTTTTGAATAATTCTGCACTTTCTCCCGACTCTGGACATTCCGCAGTTATTCCATATTTAAGTAAATTGACTTTTGGAAAATAGTTATATTTATTGCGTTTTAAAATAAAATGCAATCTTTTCATTGAATCTTTAATGTTAGAGAAATCAAAATCATAAATTAATCCATAACCTGTTCTTAATCCAGGATATCTCTGAAGAAGGATTAAACTGAAAATCTTTATAAATTCTTTTACCTTAAGTTTCTCTTTAATAAGAATTAAAGCGTTTCCTCCTCCAATATATCCTATTTCGAAGGAAAATGAAAGAGAACTTATTATAGACTCAGAAGGTTTAGATCTCCAAATATCGTAATCATAAGTGGATTTAAAACATCTTTCTAATGCTAATCTTAATTCTTCTTTAAAAATATTACTAATAATATAAGATGCGCTAACATTATTTTTTAACCTATTACTTGAAAAAATATATTCTTGTATTGCAATTGTATCAATAAGTACCGCACTTATTTGTGTCATAATTTCAAGACCTCTTCAATCTTTTTTGATATATCTTTCCAATCTTCTATACCAAAAGCAAAAACCAGTCCGTGTGCACTTCCAGTTGCATATTCTAAATCATCATTCAAACTCCTGATGTCATTTTTAGACAACCCTGTGATCAGAATTGAAATCCCCTCATCTCCACCAATTTGTTTAATTCTATGTATAATTTCAAATCCTTTATGTTTGCATAAACCAACATTATTAATTATAGTAGTCACTGATATTCCTAATAATTGATACCCTTTGATTATATACAGATCAAGTTCAAATTTTTTTGATTTTTTATTATATGCTTCAATTGATTGACCAATTGAAATCTTTTCATTAGAAGAAGTCTTAATTGATAAAATCTTATTGTATATATAATATTCAAGCCATTTTCCGTCTAGAAATTCAAAAGTTTCTTTTATTCTTTCCTTAAATTCTTTGTTTGAAATAATATCCTCTGGAATCCACAAATTTTTATCATTTTGCTTATTAAGTCTTTTTTTTTCAGGAAAACTATTTAATATGTCTAAAACCAAATCAGACATATTCTCAAAATTATTTATTGCCTCCTCAACGCAAGGATGATTACTATTTTCGATAAATCTAGTTTTTCTTTCGAGGAGTTTTTCTTCTCTTTTATATAGTGGATCAATTGATTCTATCCAACGGATAAATTGCGAGATCTTGTCTTTCTTTATGAGAGCATCTAACTTATCAAGAACGGTCGAATTAGGGCTTTTTTTGGTTTTCTCATTTCGCTTATATAAATGTAATTTTAATAGGTCGTCCATAGTTAGGATTATAATGTCTCGTAAATCACCATTTTTAGGATAATAATCACCATTATCATACACTATCTTATACTTTCGTGCATCAAGGTAAGAAAAAAATGCTCTAGGATTTTTTTTTTTTATAAAATTATAGATATGGACCACCATACTTTTGGTTCCACCAGTATAATTTAAATGGATAAGGTCGTATGGATTAATATTTAGCTTTTTTTGTAGATCTTCTCGAATCCGGTTGGCAGAACTAATATCTTCTAAAGAAATTAATTCTAATTCTACATTATTCAAAGGCAATACCTCTTGGATGCTATTGGTATAGTCCCCAGTACCAGCCTGTACGTTGTTTTCTTCAGAATAGATTAATATTAATTTACGAATTTGATATATATAAAATTTAGCAACAATAAAGTTAGGTAATGGATTAGTCCCTATTATAAGAATTAATATAATTTTTTTATCTTCATCATTCATCTTACTTACCCCAGATAATAATTGAAAAACTTTGAATGAAGTTTTTCTTAATTATGTCTTATTCCAAAAAATTATTCCTTATATTAGATTTTGGAAGATTTTTCTCTAATAGTATTATTTTTAGCAAGGACATATATAAAGTTTATGTATTAAATTGACTTATATAAATAATCTATATTTATTCACTTAACTACTGCATTTTTCTATTAATATATCACTGTTTACATTATATATATTAGATTACTTTATTACTATTTTAATTTTTATGAATTTTACATAACCCGAAAGATAGCTATTTTCTATACTATTTATCTCCATTCAAATTAGGAACAAGCCCAGTATATATTCAATTTCAATCTTCTTTATGAAGCTATTTTCTATGCTATTAAGATTGGAGCAATATGTTCTATAATGACGAAATAGTTTCAATCTTCTTTATGAAGCTATTTTCTATGCTATATTCTAGCGTTAAGTGGAGGAGATTATATTCCTACAGATATGTTTCAATCTTCTTTATGAAGCTATTTTCTATGCTATAATATTATCTAGAATTCTCTGGACAATATGCATATATTAATTTCAGTTTCAATCTTCTTTATGAAGCTATTTTCTATGCTATATACTAAATGATAAAACAGAGCTGTGCAAATCCTTTATGTCGCAGTTTCAATCTTCTTTATGAAGCTATTTTCTATGCTAT
>CAZGJX010000080.1:0-21233 GCA_964525635.1 uncultured archaeon | reverse complement strand
ACAGCTCCTCCATTTTCTTTATGAATATCCAAAATTCCCTTAACTACTTTTACAGATTTTGCATCAAGGCCTGCTAATGGTTCATCAAGTATCAATAATTTAGGATTATGGATGATTGCAGCAATTAATTGCATCTTCTGCTTATTTCCATGAGATAATGTAGCAATTATTTGATCATAATATTGGATTGCTTCTAAACTCTCTAAATATTCTTTTACTTTGGCATCAACTTCAGAAGGATCTAAATTTCTTATAGATGAGATAAAATCAAATAAGTCTTTTGGTGTTAGAGATTTGAATATTAAAGGATCTTCTGCTACATATCCTACATTTTCTTTGATTTTTACATCCTCTCGTTCTGGATTCAACCCAAAGACACGTATTTCTCCATCATTTGGTTCTAAAAGACCAAGTAATAATTTAATTGTGGTTGTTTTTCCTGCTCCATTTGGTCCCAACAAACCAAAGATCTCTCCTTCATTTACATTAAAAGTTATGTCGTTTACTGCTTTAATTTGTACAATATTATTGTTTACGATTTGTTCAAAAAATTTTTTTAAATTCTTAACTTGGATAATAGCTTTATTAGACATATTTTTACAAATTAGTTTATTAATATATAGAATGATATATACTAATATTATCCTATTTATAAATATTTCTAGTTCTCTATCTAAGCCTCAAATATAGATATTTTTCCTAAATTTAGCCGTATATGAATCATATAAGAATATATTGATGTATATGATTTATACAAATCTTAAAAAAAAAAAGAATTAATCTGTCAATTTTTTTTTTTTTCTTTTACAATAATAACAATTGATATGACCATGATTATTGTACCGATTAAATGATAAACTGTGAAAATTTCTCCTATTATAATCGTTGATAAGATAGCGGTTACTACTGGAGTGGGTGCCATAATAGTAGTTGCTTTGGAGACCTCTAAATATTTAAGCGTGGTATACCAACATATTAAATCAAGTCCATAAGTTATAGCCATTAAAAAAAAAGCTAATTGATTTTCAGGACTAAAGAATAGTTTAATATTTTCTAATGGAAAAAAAATAAAATATATTGAAAATATTATTAATCCATTTAATAAATTACGAGTTAATACTAATTGACTAGAACTTATTTGATTATAATCTAATATAGGTTTTGTTAATGAATGAGCAAGCATCCAAAGCATTGTTGTGATGGTCATTAGAATAACACCTATATTCAAATCTAATAAATTAAATTTTCCCTCTGTTATCGCTATAACAAGACCAAATAAAAGAATAAATGAAAAAAGAATCTGTTTAAATGAAACCTTCTCATGATTTATTAAATATCCAAAAAGTAAACCAAAAAGAATTGTTATTTTTTGACTTAATGCTCCATTTATAGCCCCTGCCATATCAAGAGCCAGATAAAATAAGATTTGAGAAATAGAAAAACTAATTCCAATATATAATAAAAAGTAAATATTTTTCTTTTTTTTCCAACCGTATAAAAGCGAATAATTTACGTGATATATTGTAGGATGTTTTTTTAACTGTGATTTTAATTTTTTTCTATTTAGAAAAGTAATTGGTAAAAATAATAAGGCTTGATAAAGACAAGTAATAGCAGCAAAAAAAAAAGGATCAATTGAATCATTACGACCTAATGCTATTATTGGTTGTATCCCTACTAATATCATAGCACTTAGAGCCGCTGATATTCCTATAATTATTTTTTTATTCCTCACGTTAAAAAATTAAAAGCCGAATAATTAAAGAATTTTAAGATTATAAAATTCCTTTATTAGGGGATTATAGGATTTAAAAATTAAATATTAAAGATATGAACTAATTTTATCTTATCCCTACAAAAACCTAAATTTAATTATAGTTAAACAATTTCACATCATATAATTAATTATACTAATACATTCAATTAAAGATAAGTGAAGATAATTGGTTTTAGCAGAACTTAAATATGAACATCAAGATATGATCAAAGGTTATACTGGGAGAACTCTTTATATAAATCTCACTACAAACGAGATAAAAATTAAACCTGTAACTAACGAAATGAAAGAGAAATTCATTGGTGGAAGAGGATTTGATATTTGGCTTATGTGGAACAGTTTACCAAAAGATCGCATCGTTAAATGGAATGATCCTGAAAATGAGATATGTATCGCTACAGGACCTCTTGGAGCTTCGACATATTATCCGGGTGGTGGAAAGTCGATAGTAACAACAATTTCACCTCTAACAGGAATTATCATTGATAGTAATGTAGGAGGTCATTTTGGTCCATATACTAAATATTCAGGTTTTGATGCTATTGAAATTCAAGGAAAATCAGAAAAAGAAGTAATTATATTTATTAATGGACAAGATCATCTTATTCAAATCCTTGATTCGAAGGAATTAGATGGATTCTCTGACTATTCTCATACATTAACGCAACAATTGACAGATAAATACGCGAAAGAACCTACAGAAAAGGAAAAACAATTAATATCTGTAGTAAGTACTGGCCCTGCTTCAAAAAATTCAAATTGGGGGATGTTGAATTTTTCATGGTATAATAGGAAAAGAAAATGGGCTTCATGTAAACAAGCAGGTCGTGGTGGGATTGGTACTGTTTTGGCTGATAAAAAAGTTAAAGCTCTTGTATGCAGAGCGCCTCCATACGACGTTAAGAAAAATAATCCTGCCGATCCCGAAAAATTGTTAACTATTGGGAAAAAACATAATAAAGAAATAATAACTTATGATCCTTCTATGAACCAGATGAGGTTTGTAGGAACAGGATATCTACCTGATATAATGAACATGACGGATTTACTTCCTACTGAAAATTATCGATTTGGACATCATCCTGAAATTTCTGGTAAAGATATTCCTTATAATCGTCAAACATGGCTTGAAATTTTTGGAGAACATACAGGTAAGGGCGCAGATGGTTGTTGGCTTGGATGTTCAATAAGTTGCTCTCATTGGGTTAGTAATTATGAAGTTATGACCGGTCCTTTCAAGGGACAAAAAGTTATAGTCGATGGTCCTGAATATGAAACAATTGCTGGATGTGGATCAAATTGGGGAGTTTGGGACCCAAAATGGGTATTAGAAGCAAATTTCTACTGCGACACGTATGGATTAGATACAATTAGTACAGGCACTGGTATTGCATTTGTAATGGAATGTTATGAGGAGGGGATCTTAAATAAGGAAATCACTGGAGGGCTTGAATTAAAATTCGGAAACGCTGAGGCTGGCTTAGAATTAATACATCAAATGGCTCGAGGAGAAGGATTTGGTATTATTGTGGGAAAAGGCATAAAACAAATGAAAAAGATTTTTGCTGAGGAATATGGTGGTGATTCCCAATTTCTTCAAGATATAGGGATGGAGCATAAAGGTCTAGAATTTTCCGAATATGTAACTAAAGAAAGCCTTACTCAGCAAGGTGGATATGGATTCACAAATAAGGGACCACAACATGATGAAGCATGGCTGATTTTTGAAGATGTTGTACGACATTCCATTCCCACCTTTGAAGATAAAGCTAAAGCCCTTTATTGGTTTCCTTTATGGAGAACTTGGTTTGGATTGGTTGGTTTATGTAAGCTTGGTTGGAATGATGTACCTCCTCCAAGTAATTATGATCTACCAATAAAAATGGCAGGAGAATTAATCCAAGCAAAAATTCCTCAACATGTTCAATGGTACGCTGATTATTTTTCTGCTGTAACTGGTATTCTATCTGCTCCTGATGATCTAATAAGAATGTCTGAACGAGTATACAATTTTCAGAGGATTTTCAATATTCGTCAAGGTAAAGGACTTCGAGAACAAGATTCCAACTTACCATATAGAGCAATGGGACCTGTAACAAAAAAAGAATATAAGAGCCGACAAGAAAGATATGATGACCAGCTTAAAGAATTAGACATTGATATTTCTGAAAAAACTATAGAAGAAAAAATGGTTATTTTAAAAAAATACAGAACAATCCAATATTTTAAATTACAAGAAGCTGTTTACGAAAAACGTGGATGGAATGCTTTCGGTTGTCCTAAAATCGAACTAATTAAAGAGCTTGGCATTGATTATGATGATGTTATTCATGTAATAAAACCCTATCAATAATTAGATCTTAAATTATTTTTTTATATTCTTTCAATTGTTCAACAATTATTCACAAAAATCTAAAATAATTATAATATTTAAAAATTTATCACATCCCTAACCTAAAGAGATGTGTTATCTCGCTTCTTAAATTGTAAATAAATAATATCCCCAATTAATAAGACTTCCTATTAATATAGCAATGAATATCTCCATTAAGGAAATTTGAATTGCATACTTCCAATTAGTTTGCTTAGCAATTATGATTATCGTAGCAAAACAGGGGATATACAACATTGTAACCAAACTAAAAGTAAACATTTGAATAGGAGTCAATAATTCCAATATGGATACTAAACCCATAGATTCAGCAAGACCTCCAAGCAGAACAACTGTTAATTCTTTTCTTAAAATTCCATATATTAGAAATACTCCAGTTACAGCTGGAAGACCTAAACATAAAACCGTAATTGGTGAGAGTACTAAATTGACTGGATCGAGAGCATTAAATATGTACATAACTTCCATTAGAATTCCAATTATGACGATAATAGGTAATGATTTAAAGATAAATTCTTTGGAACGAATCCATGTTTGTTTCATAATAACATTAGTATTTGGGGCACGGTACTCGTGCATTTCCATAATTAGTTCAGTACATTCACCTGGCATAATTCTATTTAAAATTCTTCCAACTATTAGTATAACAATAAAATTAATTCCAAACAAAATCAAAACATAATTAAATCCTAAATATCTACCAACTAATCCCATAACAACAGTCATTGTTGCAGCACATGGAATCAATGAAGTAAGAGCTACAGAAATCTTTTTCTCTCTCTCAGTCTCCATAATTCTACATCCTGCGCAAGCAGGTACATTACATCCAAAACCAAGAATCATTGGAATAATAGTTTTACCATGAACACCTAGAAAATGCATAAATTTATCTAATAAAAATGCTGCTCTTGGTAAGTAACCAGAATCTTGCAAGATTTCGATAATCAAGAAAAACGGGATGACATATACTAATACACCACCCACAGCTCCAAAGAATCCCCCCATAGCACCTTCCCATAAAATTTTTGATAAATTAGTATCAGTATCTATATTATTGCTTAAATTATTATATAAATCCTCTGATAATCCTTTCAAAAAGTCTCCAATAGTAAAAGTAAATAAATATATTCCAATTAGAACAAAAATTAAAATAATATAGCCAAAAATTGAATGAGTTGTTATATGATCTAAAATATCGGTAATTGTCTCTTTCTTAATTTCATTTTTAGACTTAATAATTATTAAATCATCTAAAACTCTATTAATATTTTGATATATTTCGGAAGATAATATAGTAGAAATATCCTCTCCATGATAATCCTCCAATTCTTTTCTAAATTTTTCTGCTGATTCTATTATTTTAATGTTTTCTTTTTTCTTTGAAAGTATTTTTATAATTTCATTATCATTTTCAAGGATTTTTAATGCTAAAAATCGAGAGGGATATGAATATTGATTAGGATTTATAAAACGATTATCCAATTGTTTCCATAAATCATTAATTTTATATTCTATTTCTTTACCAAATAAAAGTAAGGAAGACAAATCAGGAAATTTATAAATATCCTTAAATGAAGTCTTAGATTCTAGTTGGTGATAAATACTTTTCATATTAAAAGAATGTTGATGTTCTCTCCAGTGTTTAGTCTTATGTTCTTGACGATGTGGATGGAATTCTTGGTGATAAATTAATTCAATTACTTCTTCTAATAATTGATGTACACCAACACCATGAACAGCTACAACGGGAATAACTGGGACCTTAAATATTTCCTCAAATTTCTCAAAATTAAGTTCAATATTTCGCTTTCTAAGTATATCCATTTGATTAATAGCAATGATTATAGGAATCCTTAATTCTAGCAATTGAAAAGTTAAAAAAAGATTTCTTTCTAGGTTTGTAGCATCAACAACATTTATAATTATATCAACTTCATCAGAAACAATGTATTCCCTACTAACAATTTCTTCTAAAGAATAAGTCGATAATGAATAAATACCTGGTAAATCAACTATATTAATATAATGACCTAAGAAATTCAAATGACCTTCCATCCTTTCAACTGTTTTTCCAGGCCAATTACCGATAGTTTGTGAAAGTCCCGTTAATTGGTTAAAGATAACACTTTTTCCAACATTAGGATTACCCGCTAAAGCAATATTTATAATTCTTCCATCCTTCGTCTCTTGCTTTTTTTTACAACCTTTAAATTGTTCCTTGAAACGATGTTTTCTTTTATGTTTTTTCATTTTTGATCTTGTTTTTACACTCCAATAAAATAGATTTTAATTCAAAGATTTGGTATTTTAGGTTTTTTTAAATAGAGATATTATATTTTAAATTCTTTATATTTCAGATTGACATTTTTTTGGACACTTAACTAATATTTTTGAAGCTAATCCTCTTCCAATAATTAATTTAGATCCTTTTATTTCAATTTCTAGTGGACCTTTTAATGGAGCGATTTTCTTTTTTATTATCTTAGATCCAGGAATAATTCCTAAATTTGCTAAACGATTTTTAGCATTTCCTCCAGAATTTACTGAATCAACTAATAAAACTTCATTTTTTTCACATTGAGTTAAGCATCTTATTAGTGGAATTCCTTGTCTTTCTACATGTTTTAATTTTTTTGTTATTGTATTATTCATAATTATAAAAAAAAAATGATTTTTCCTATATTCATATTATGAATAATCATATTTAAGCTTTTAGGTACAACTAATTAATATAAAGAAATATTCTAATTTTGAGATTATAAATCAAAATATATGAATTTTCTATATTTAATAATAAATATTTAATCAAAAATAAAAAGTTTAAATCAAATATAATAAATTTATTGAATAATTCAATAAAGTTATGTAATATAGATAATTTATTATTTAGTTTATCTTTTTAGTTTTATAAATAGAAATATGACTTTTTCTTTAATAAATAGGATCTAAAAAAGTATTTAAATTTTAACCATTACAACTATTATTACATTTCACTATAATTTTAGAAACTAATCCTCTACCGAGTACTATTTTAGTTCCCTTAACTGTTATTTCGATAGGACCATTTAATGGAGCTGCTTTACTTATAATTATTTTAACACCAGGAACAATTCCTAAGTTAGCTAATCTTTGTGTTGCCATAATTCCTGCATCAACTTTTTGGACTTCAAGCTCCTCTCCTATATTACATTCATTAAGACACTTAATTAATGGTGTATTTTTCATAGAGGTTTTCCTTGTATCTTTATAACTAGATCCCATTTTAGTTTTAAATAAAAAAAGATATTTTTCTAAGTAATTTAGTCATAACTAATATTAAAATATTAGGGTTTCCTAATTTAATTATTTTTCTTTTTAATTTATTCTCTAAAAATTATGATTTTAGTTTATATTATGATGCTTTTTAAAAAAAAATAAATTTAGATAAATAATAAAAGCAAAACAATATAAAATTTGAGATTTCAATTTATAATTAAAATGAATTTCATTGAAGAGTGTTAATGAATATATATTCATAATACATTTATAGTGATTTGATTATATCAATCATATTTAAATTTTATATTATTTGAAAGAAATACAATATATATTTATTGGATTATTAAGAGTAAGGAAATGTCATTATAATTATCATTTCTATCGTTTACATTTTTACGATTTTTAAATGAAAATATTTATTCTGAATAATTATTCATAAAACTTAAATATGAATTTTACTATTTTATACATAAGAAAAAATTAATAATTAAAATAAAAATAAGAGGTGTAAAAAATTTGCCAGGTGGAGATCGTACGGGCCCTAATGGACTAGGTCCAAGGACGGGTCGAGGTTTAGGTTATTGTTCAGGCTTTGATTCACCAGGATATACAAGAGGTCCTGGAATGGGGGGATATTTTGGGGGGGGCAGAGGTAGAGGCAGAGGTATTCGATTTAGTAGAGGTTTTAGAGGATTCGGAGGATACTGGCCGCCATCATATAATCCTTTTGTACCTATAAGTGTACCAAATGTCACTCCTGAGAACCAAATAGATATTCTTAAACAAGAAAAGGAATATTTAGAGAGTGAAATGAACGAAATTAATAAAGCTATTAATGATATTACGAAAAAAATTACTAATGTAAAAAAACCAGAATAATTCATTTTGAAGGTGGAAGAAATTTCTAACGATATTTATGAAAGTAGAGAAGACTATCTAAAGGCAATTTATATAATTTCAAAAAGAAAAAGAGGTGGATGGGTTTCGAATTCAGAAATTGCAGATTACTTAAAAATTAGACCTCCTTCAGTGACAGGAATGTTATATAAACTTAAGAAAAATAATTTGATATTTTGGAAACCAAGACGTTCATTAAGATTATCTTCTGAAGGTAAAATGATTGCAAAAAAGATTTTAACACGATATAATATTTTGAAATCTTTTTTTATTAATACATTAAAAATTAATGATAAATATTTACTAAATAAATTATGCTGTGGAATTGAACATCATATCACATCAGAAGTCACTGAAGCTTTAGATAACTTTACTCATAACAACTGATAAAAAAAATCATATCAATGAATTTAATTAAAAATGAAGATCTTGATTTATTTCGCCATTAGGTAGCATATTATTTGGATGATGAATTCTATCTTCTTCCATTTTATATCTAAAACAATCTTTATTTCCTATTAAGTAATATTCTTCAATCCATTTTATATCCAATTTACCATTTTCAACATAATATTTTATCGGACAAAGAGTATACCATTTACATATTTTAGTTTTAGCTTTCAATTTGGAATCTCTTTAATAGTAATTTTATCTAAATATTAGCTTTCTTCTCCAATATTTTTTTTTCCTTTTTAATCTATGTTTAATCTAATTCTCTTGATTAATTTATTATTTTAAAATATTAACGAAGATCCAACAAAAATTTCTTTATATTGATTGGGAAATCTTTTTTTAATATCATTTATATGTGTCGTACAATGACATGCACCAATAAATTGTATATTTTTTAAATAAGAATATTTACGAAAATTATGAAATCCACCAATTATAGCTTTAATATTTCCAAATTTATTTGCATCTACAATAATATTCTCCAATCCAGGGTGAGCACAACCAACTAAAATAATTATTTCATTCTTTAATGTTTTTAAATAAATAGCTTGTTCTTTTAATGAAGTTCCTAATTGACCGGATGAATATACATTCTTTTCAATTACTATAGAATTTGATATTTTATTTATTTTTGAATTTGGGAATTTTGATTTATAATTAGTGTAAGTTTCGAATGGTATATAAATTTCTATCTCCGAATTAATATTATAAATTCCTTCAAGCCCGCCAGAATGATCAAAATGATCATGAGAAATTATTATTTTTTTTATCTCTTTAATATCAATATTAAGTGATTTGAAATTATGAATAAGAATTTCAGAATTACCTCCTGTATCAAATAATAAAAAGTTACCTGTAAAATAATTATATATTAATGCAGAAAATCCAAAACCCTCTAAAAATTCATTTTTTATAGACCTATTATCAAATACAATATCAATTCTAAATGATTGTATATTTTTTAACATTTTTCTCTAAAATAAATTTAAATAAAAAATATAATTTTGAATAAATATTTGTAAAATCCATATTATTTTTATCTTCTTTATTATTATAGAAATTGATCTTAATTGATTGATTAAGTATTGAAGATTAGTGATGATGATTTAATTTATCATTTTCATCTTCTTCAGTATGGATTTTTTCTATTCCATATCCTTTACCCCTTCCTGGGGCGCATATGCTTTCTCCTCCTTCTAATGTTCCATCTAGTATTTTTTCAATGACATAATTTATTTTACCAGATATACCAACTATAACGTCTATAGCATATTGGTTAAAGAATTGAACTGCTCTATGACCCATTCCTCCGGTAATCATACAATTTACACCTTGGTCAGAAATAAATTTAGGAATGCTTCCAATAGTATGACCTGGATTAGTAAGTAGATTTTTATCAATTAATTTATTATCTTTTATATTTATAATAGTAAAATGAGGGGCTCTACCGAAATGTGGACATACCTCATCTCCATCTGTACTTATTGCATATTTCATTTTTTGAATTAACTCCCAATAATGATTTTGATTATTTTTTTTTAATGATTAGATTTTTATAGTTATAATTTTTATTATATATTAATGAATAATTATTCATAATTCTTAAATATAACTATTAAAAAAACAAGGTTGAATTTTAAATGGTAATAGTTGCGGTTCCTACATATGGGAATGGTGGTTTAAATGAAACTTTAAATCCTCGTTTTGGACGTTGTGATAGTTTTACTTTTGTAACAATTGAAAATAACAAAATAGAAGCAGTAAAAACAATTCCCAATAGTGCAAATGAAGCTTTTGGAGGCGCTGGGATACAAGCAGCAAAAATAATCGGAGATAATAGTGCTAATGCAATAATTGTTAACTTTTTAGGACCAAATGCATTTCAATCATTAAGTTCTTTAAATTTGGATATTTTCCAAGCACCAAATCAGGAATTAACGGTTAAGACATCTATTGATTTATTTCTTCAAAATAAATTAACAAAAATAACAAATTCTAATGTTAATGCACATTATGGAATGGGCGGAGGAAGAGGAATGGGGGGAGGCCGTGGAGCAGGTGGGGGGCTTGGAGCAGGCGGTGGTCAAGGTAGACGTACGGGGTATTAATTCTAAAGTGAGTTTTAAATAATAAAATAATTTATTTTTAGCTAGTTTGAATCCTCTCTAAATTTCCAATAAATCTTTTTATTATATATTTTTTTTTGGATTTTTTTTTTTGACTCAAGTTTCTCTAAACGTGTTAAAATATCTTTTTCATTTAAAAATTGTGAAGAAAAAGTATTAAAGATTTGTTCTTGCCTCATAGGATGACGTTGAATTATAGATAAAACTTCTCCTTCAAAATTTGAAGAATATATCTGAAATTCTCCTTCCTCAGGAAAATTAAGATTTTTGAAATTTCCAAAAATATTATTTAAAAGATTATAAACCTGGTTATCTGGAATATTAACCCAATCTTCTGTAGGACTTCTTATTGGAATATTAATATCAATTCTGTCAGGTTTTATTTTATTTAATTTCTTCTTTATTTCCAATAAAACTTCTTTAGAATCATTAATTCCTTTCATTATCATTATTTCAATCCATAGTTTTCCCTTAAATTCTTTTCTAAAATCAATAAAACCTTTAATAACATCACTATATTTAATAGAAGGATGAGGACGATTAATTTGAATAAATAATTTCTCATTTCCAGCATCAAAACTTGGTAAAACAACATCAGCATTAATAAGAGCATTTCTCACTTCTTCATTATACAATAAAGCCCCATTTGTAATAACAGAGATTGGTTTTTTTGAATTCTTTTTTACTTCCAATATTAAATCTTCTAAATCTTTGTATAGAGTAGGTTCTCCACTCCCTACAAAGGTTATATATTTAAAATTATTATTATTTAACTTTAAAGCAATTTTTATCTCATTAATTATGTCGTTTTTTTGGAAATAATTCTTTCTTTTATTTGTAAAATTATTGGTCCTTCCCAATTGGCAATAAATACATTGATAATTGCACGTTTTAAAAGGAATAGGATCAATTCCTAAAGAACTCCCTAATCTTCTGCTGGGAACGGGTCCATAGACATATTTCATCTTAAATCATTTAATTAAATTTATAAAAATAATTGTGTCTCTTTTTCTGATATTTTTAGTTTAAAATATCTACTTTTCATAGATTATCAGAAATTTTATATTTACTTATTGCTCCTTTTAACGTTTCTGCCGCTAATACAGCACAATGTTTATGATCATCTGGTAATCCTTTTAAAGCATTATCAATATCTATCGGTTCTATTTTTTCAGCAATATCTAAAGATTTACCTTGAACAAGTAAAGTTGTTTGGCTTCCTGTGGCAACTGAAGCACCACATCCATCTGTAATGAAATTTATTTTTTCAATAATATTGTCCTTTATTTTAAGAAAAAATTGCATGGTATCACCACAAGACCCCTCATATGCATGCCATACGGTTATATTCTGCTCATCTGGTTTTCCCCAATTCTTTGGATTATGAAATAATTCAACAATATATTCATTATATTCTTCAATTTCTTTATCTATAATCTCTTTTTGAAGTTTTTCCAAAAAAGTATCAAAATCTTTTTTTGACATACTTATTTTTTTTTTTAATTATTGTTTTATTTTATTTTTCCAAAAGTATCTGAATTTTATCTACTATCTCTTTAAAAGATTTAGAACTTTCATTATCAGCATGTTTAATTACAAAAGGTAAACCTTCATCACCTTGTATACTTACATTAATATCAAAAGGAATTTTTCCTAAAAGCTCAATATTAAAATCCTTTGCTGCTTTTTCTGCACCTCCCGGGGGATAAAGATCAATTTCCTTGCTACAATGAGGGCATCGGAATCCCGACATATTTTCAATAATTCCCAAAACATTTCTTTGCATAATTTGAGCCATTTTTATGGTTTTTCGGGCATCCATTAGTGCCACTTCTTGAGGCGTTGAAACAACTATTACATTCTCATCAGGAATGAGTTGTAAAATATCTAAAGTTTCATCTGAAGTTCCGGGAGGTAAATCACATATTAAATAGTCTAAATTTCCCCATATAGCATCTCCAAGAAACTGCCTTACAGCTCCCATTTTCATTGGACCTCTCCAAATTACAGGTGAATCTGCACTCTCGATAAGAAAGGCCATACTCATTACTTTAGTATTTAATGGTCCATCAACAGGATAGAATTTTTTCATTCCAGGATCAATTCTTGGTTTTAAAGTTGAATCAATCCCCAACATTTTATTGATATTTGGACCAGTAATATCTACATCTAATATTCCAACCTTATTACCAACACTTGCAAGACTCATTGCTAAATTAACTGCTACAGTTGTTTTTCCTACTCCCCCTTTACCTGAAATAATAACTATTTTATGTTTAATTTTCTCCATATTTTCATTGATATCTTTTGTTTGTTGATCTATCATTTCTTTCTTTCCTTGTTTAATGGTTTCTTTTAAATCAACATCCGGAATTTTCTGATTTTCCATATTTGTCTACCTTTTTTTATTTATATTCTTTTATTACTATAATTTAATTTTAATTTAATTTTTAGTTTCAATTTAGATTAAATTTAAATATTTTAATAAGTTTATTATTATGAATAATTATTCAGAATAATTTATATAACTATAATTTAAACATAAAACAATTAATAATAGGCTTTTAAAAAATGGTTGTTATTGCAATTCCTTCAATGGATAATGGTGGATTAAATGATAAGCTAAATCCACGTTTTGGAAGATGTCCTTGTTTTACATTTGTTGAATTAGAAAATAATAATATAAAGTCAGTTAAAATTTTAAGTAATTATGCTTCTAAATCAATGGGAGGTGCAGGTATACAAGCGGCTCAAATTGTTGGAGAAAACAAAGCAGAAGTTTTAATAATTGGGTTTTTGGGTCCGAATGCTGACAAAGCAATTAAAGCTTTTAATATAAAAGTTTTTGAAATAAAGGAAGAAGAAATTTCAATAAAAAATGTAGTAGATCTTTATATTAAAGGTCAATTAAAAGAATTAATTTCTTCAAATGTTAATTCTCATAATGGTATGGAAGAAAATATACCCAAATAAATTTTAACTAAGTCTATTATTCGATATTCAACACAATTAATAATAAAATTATTGATTTTATATAAACAGTAAAAAGTAGACAATGTCTGATAATTCAAAAATAATTTGTATTACAGGAGGAAAAGGAGGGACAGGTAAAACATTAGTTGCCGTTAATCTAGCAATTATGTTTAAAAACGAAGGAAAAAATGTTCTTCTAATAGATGGAGATGTTGATAATCCTAACACATATTTATTATTGGGTAGGAAATTAGAAAATAATAAACCAGTATACTTTTTTAAGCCAAAAATAATAGAAGAATTCTGTTATAAATGTGGATTATGTGCTGAAAATTGTGCTACCCATGCACTATTACATGTGAAAGATGCTTACCCAATTCCAATATTAACAGTATGTTCGGGATGTAAATTATGTTATAAGATATGTCCTCAAAAAGCAATTGAAGAGGATTTTAAAATAATAGGATGGACATATTATTCAACAGATAATAATCTATCACTTATGGTTGGGGAATTAGTACCATCTGAAGCACGTTCTGCTGCTATAATTGAAAATCTTCTCGAAAGATTAGATGATATTATCAATAAATTTGATATAATTATTCTTGATACAGCTCCAGGAGCTCATTGTGATGTGGAACTATTAATAAATAAATCTGATTTGATCATACCTGTTACCGAACCTACAAAATTTGGAAAATTAGATTTATTCAGAATCATAGAGTTAATAAAACTTTTAGAGAAAGATTATCGTGTTATAATTAATCGTTCTTCATTATTGGGCTTTAGAGAATTATTTTTAAAAGAGTTGGATGAAAATAAGATAAATATTCTTGGTGATATTCCTTTAGATGATGATATTGTATTATCATATTGTCAAGGAATGCCTCTAATGGATGAAAAAAATGATTTTAATAGAGAAAATGAAGGATATAAATCATTTCAAAATATATTTAGAAATTTATTAGAATGGTTAAACAATAAAGAGGTGAGTATCGAAAATTGAAAAAAAAAATGATTGGAGTGGTTTCAGGAAAAGGAGGTGTTGGTAAAACTTCTCTTGTTGCATCTCTTGCAACTTTGATAAATAAAGATCCTGCCTTAAAAACAATCATTATAGATTGTGATGTAGATGCTCCTAATTTGGCTTTAATCCTTCCATCAAAATCTAATAATGATATTAAACGAGAAGACGTATATAATACTTTAAAAGCCACGTTTGAAAATGAAAAATGCACCCATTGTAAACGATGTATTGATGAACAATTTTGTGAATTTAACGCTTTAAGTTGGGATGATGTCAATAGAATACCTCAATTAAATTATTTATCATGTGAAGGATGTGGTGCTTGTAAAGTATTATGCCCCGAAAATGCTTTTATAATAAATCCTGTTAAAAGTGGTGAAATCATTTCTTATATATCTGATATGGGAGCACCATTGATCTATGGAAAAACGAGATTGGGAAGTACAACTTCAGGTAAATTAGTAACGGAATGTAAATCATATATAAAGAATATTGAAAATTTTGAGGAATATAATATGGTTTTAATTGATGGCCCTCCAGGAATCGGATGTCCTGTTATAGCTACCGTTTCTGGATTAGATTATGTAATAACAATTACGGAACCAACACCATCGGGCTTACATGATCTTATTAGAGCAATTGAGGTTATAAAACAGTTTGGTATCCCTTTCGGTATTATTATCAATAAAGCTGATTTAAAAAGTCCTTTTCAAAAAGAATTTAAACAATATATTGATGAAACTGGATTTGATATTATTGGAAGGATTCCATTTGATTTTTCTATAGCTAAAGCAATGTCTTTTGCACAATCTGTAGTTGAATATGATCCTAAATCAAAAGCAAGTATAGCTATTAATGAAATTTATTTAAAGTTAAAAAAAGCTTTTTTGAATTGATTATTATTATTTTTCAAAGAGATTTATAAAAAATAATTAACAGAAGTAAATTAAATTTGTTCTCTAATGAATAAATAGACATTTTTAGAATTACATTTAACGCAATTAACTTTTTTATCTTTTGATGCAGTTTGATCCTCCCATTCATGGTTACAATCTATACATCCATATCCTACAAAACTTACTTTGTAATCAAAATTGCCTCCATGAACTTTAATATCTTTACCTTCTATAAGAGCTTGAGTTGTCTTTTGATGAGCAGTTTCAAGAATACGAGAAAATGTTGGTTGACTAATTCCCATTTCATCTGCTGCTGCTTTTTGATCTAAATTTAAATAATGTTTAAGACGCATAGCCTCAAATTCAGAAATTGTTAATATAATAGAATCTTCATTTGATGGTCTTGCATCAGGAAAATAAAAATTATTAGGTGTGTATTTTACCCATCTTCTACGAATTCTTCTTCCCATATTAGATCAATTGATTTTTTTCGAAGACAATAGTTTAAGATTTATATCCTATTCAATTTCGAAAGTTAAATATCATTTTTGCAAACTATTAATTGTATTATATAAATAAAATAAATATTCTAAAATTATCAATTTAATGATTATTACAACTTGATCCTTTTAATTCGTTTAATTTTCCTTCTAATAAAAATTCAATATTTTCCTTTATTGTTTTACCTCGAAGCCCTTGAAAAAGATTAATTACAACTTTAAGAAATCTCATATAGGGTCTTTCCCCAATATCCCCAATGATCATATCAGTTACATTTCTCTCTCTCATATTTAACACAGGTTCCATACAACTAGAATGACCTTCATTTCTTATTGAAAAGGTTTTATTTAAATTATTATTATCAGTTTCAACACCAACAAAGTAATTACAATGTCCAAAATGATCAGATATATTATCTATTAGTTCTGGCCCATCAGCAGGAATTCCGATTATTCTTGTCATGTTCTCTTTAATCTTATTTTATTTCTGAATAATTATTCATTAGATATAAATATTTATGATAATTCATTGAGATAATAAAACCATAAAATTAAATGATTCTGATAAAAATCATCAAAATTTATTAGTTTATTTAATAAAAGATTACAACAGTTATAGAAGAATATTATAATGGAATTTTTATTTGCTACATATTTCTTATTATTATTTATTTTATATGCTATCAAAGCAAATTTCTTTTTCTTAGTTTTAAGCTAGTAACTTTTCTCTATTTTACAATTCATATGTTTATTATCGATCCCTTAGAAAATACTGTTTCTATATTTAAGGATATTTTTAATAATCCTTGGGGTATTAACTTCTTAATAATTTCAATTTTACTATTAATAATTGCAGGAAAATTAAGATCAAAGAGAAATTCTAAATTAAATCAAATTTGAATTAGTAAAGGAAAAAAATATGAAATAATAATTTAATTTTTTTATCCTTTTTAATCCAATATATAAAAGAATTAATGCTGGAAAGATTAATATTAGTAGATTTATATTGGTCTTCTCTATTTGATTTTAGAGAATATTTAATTTTGAACTTACTTTATTATAACTTGATGGAAGAAGATAAGAAAAGATTTTCGACTTTACCTCTAAGAGGTATGGAGGATTCATATCCTTCAGATTTAAGGATTAATAATTGGATTATAGATCAAATAAGAGATATAATTGAACTCTATTGTTATGAGGAATATTCTGGACCACTATTGGAACCCATTGAGATATTTGCTGCTAAATCTTCTGAAGAATTAGTTCAAGAACAAGCTTTTTGGGTTAAAGATAAAAAAGGAAATAAGTTAATATTAAGACCTGAAATTACTCCAACACTTGCACGAATGATTTCGAAAAAAAAACAAGAGTTTAAAAAACCAATAAGATGGTATTCTGTTCCTACCTGTTATCGATATGAGGCCCCTCAAAGAGGTCGTAGGAGGGAATTTATTCAAATTAATGTTGATATATTAGGTGAAAATAGTATATATGCTGATTTAGAAGTTTTAAATATCATTGTTGATATTTTAACTAACTTTGGAGCTAGTCCAGAACAATTTCAGATCTATTTCAATAATAGACGACTTATTGATGCGATATGTGAGTATATTCTAAAAGTTCCTAAAGATAAAATATCAATTATTTATAAAATTCTAGACAAATCTTCTAAGATGGAAGAAACAGAATTTGAAAAATATATTCTTGATTATTTTCAAGATGATTATATTATCCAAGGAATATTTAAATTAAAGGATGCTACCAATTTAAAAATCCTTCTAGAATCTTTTGAAAAAATACCAGACGATTTTTTTAAATCTCAAGGATATAAAGAATTGATAGAATTAGAAAATTTAATTCAAACATCTAATCTTTCTAATTATTGTTCATTTTCATCAGGCGTTGTTAGAGGACTTGATTATTATACTGGTACTGTTTTTGAAGTATTTGATACAGGTAAAGAAAATAGAAGAGCTATTTTTGGAGGAGGTCGTTATGATGATTTATTGTCTTTATTTTCTAATGAAGACTTATCAGGGATCGGTTTTGGGATGGGGGTTTTAATTTTAAAACTCTTTCTTGAAACATATGATTTAATACCTGATGATATAGCTGAAAATGATTACTCTGACATAATATACATTGCTTCGATTAATAAAAATGTTGCCCCATACGCTCGTGAAATAGCTGAAAAGTTAAGAAAAGAAGATTTTTCATGTATTATAGATTATAGATTCGAAAGTTTAGGGAATCAATTAAGTAAAGCAAATGATCTAGGTGTTTTGATATCTATTATAATTGGTCCTAAGGAAATGGAACAAAGAAAAATTACCATTAAAAATATGGTATCTGAAATACAAAAGAACATCAACTTTACAGATATAATTGATGAAATTGATAGTACTTTTGATGAATTAGAAGAATTAGAATAAGCATTAGTATCAATAGAAAATTTATAAAATTTTAGAATTTTAAATTTTTTGTTCAAATAATTTAAATATTTAACTAGATAATTTCATCTATATATTCGAAGTAGAGAGAATAAAAAAAAGAGATGAGATTTCAAATGGATGATGTTAATAATCAAAAAGAACCCAGTAAATTAGTAATTATGGGTATGGAAAACGCTGGAAAAACCACAATCGTAGATTATATAATTGAAATGCCTGATATAGATCCCGATTATCCACCGAATATGACTCCAACAAAAAATGTAAAAAGAAAATTACTTCCTCAAAAAAATATAATGGTTTGGGATTTTGGAGGTCAAGAGTTATTTAGAAATTATTATTTAGAAGATCCTGAATCATATTTTTATGAGATCTCGTTTTTCTATTATGTAGTAGATGTTCAGGATTATTATCGATTTTTTAATTCTACTATGTATTTCATGGCAGTTCATCAACTTATTCAAAAATACAGTCCTGATGCAAAAATCATTCTCCTTTTTCATAAGATGGATCCTAACTATGATCCAAAAGAGAAGAATCTAAAAAATAAATTTATAGAAAAAATTCATCCCTTTTTACAAACTACTAATACACAATACCAGACCTATGATACAACGATTTTTGATTTAAATAGTATTAAAAAAGCCTTTGATATCTAACCTGTTTTAATTTTTACAGTTGGGCTTTTAAATATATCTAAAATTTGATTCCAAAATGCTTTAATATTCAATTTTCCCTTTTCCTTATACATAGAAGATATGTTCATAAACACTTTTTTGAGTTTTAAAGATTGTATATATGTAATTTTAGGTGCAATAATTGATAACATATAATCCTTTCTTCCACCTCTGTAAGATTCATCTGGATATGAATCAAAATAAACATACGCCATAATTTTAAAGTTTTTTAAATTTAATAAAAGACCTTCTGCATTTAGTATTTTATCTTGACCATACATTGCACTGATTGCCTCATAGAGTTGAAAACTAACATTATCGAGTGAAAAATCTAAATTAATACCTTTAGGGTAATAACTTACTAATTTTGGAC
Organism: uncultured archaeon; assembly: GCA_964525635.1. Taxonomy (GTDB): domain Archaea; phylum Asgardarchaeota; class Lokiarchaeia; order Sigyniarchaeales; family SOKP01; genus JAFGOA01. The sequence goes on along the minus strand of CAZGJX010000080.1, from coordinate 1,434 downwards.
CGACTCTATCATCCCAATTTACTTCAACCATAATTAAATAGTCCTTATAATCATCATTAAGATTATCATTTGATAGATTATCCTTTGAAATTCCTATTGAAAGAAGGTCATCATTTATTTTTTTATTTATTAGTTGAATTTGTTTACTACGTTTAATTTTACCGGCAACTATCGCTGAGAAATCACTTTCATTAATAGGTTTAGTAAGATAATCATCTGCTCCAAGTATCTTTCCTAATCGAATATCCTCGGATGAATCAAGAATAGATAAAAAGATAAATGGTATATGACAGAAATTAGGATTATCAGAAATTTCCTTAAAAAACTCATATCCGTCCATTTTTGGCATCATTATATCACTAATGATGAGATCAGGATTTTTTTTTTGTTGTGTGAGGACTTTCAGACCCTCAATTCCATTCTCTGCTGTAATAATCTGACATTCGTTGAATTCTAATATCATTCTAATATATTTTAGTATGTGTGGATCATCATCCACTACAAGTATTAAAGGTTTCATTTAATATACTTTATTGGATAGATAATTGATAATCAAGTATTTGAAATGAAAGTATATTAATATTTATATTTTTCTTAATAATAAATAGAAATATATCCTATCTATTGATTTTTATTCTATAATATAAAAAATGTATATTTGAAAAAAAAATCTTGAATTTTATTGAAAATATCATAATTCTAGTTAATTTTAGAAAAGTAAATAAATTCTTAAATCTCTTATAAAATATAAATAATCATTAAATTATAATTTTTAAAGATATTTTTTCATGCTTTAATTAAATTAATTAGATCTATAAAAATCTTAAACTATATTGAGATGGTTTAAATTTATAAAAAGTTTTTATTGGTAATTGATAAATCAGATGACTCCTTTAGAGTAAATTAAAGAGTTAATCAAATTGGAGATGAATCAACTAAAGTAGTAATTTTTAATGCATTAGAAGATCATTTCTATGAGAAATTAACTACCCCTCATCTTTCTGTTTTTCCTCATAATTTACTATAAGGCTTATTGTCCCAAGATCTAAATTATTTGATTCTAAGAAAATAGAAGCAAAAGGAAGGTTAGATAAGGCAAGAGAAATATTAGATGGGTTGTTAACTCCCGTAGAATTGAGAGTAATTGAGGATCAATCTCCAGAGGATTATATATTAGAAACAATAGAAGATGAAGATTTTGATCTACTAGTTATGGGGTCTGAAGGAGGACATTCTGCATTTAGGAGAATATTTTTAGTTACTATTAGTACTAAATTATTGAATGAAGCCCTATGTGATGTTATTATTGTAAGATAAAATATTAAAAAATTTTATTCACACATAAAGATTTTTTTTACTTTAGAAATAGAAAAAATTATGAATTGAGTAAATTTTAACTTTTAATCTTTTTATTTTTTTTGATTTCTTTCAATT
>CAZGJX010000079.1:0-21396 GCA_964525635.1 uncultured archaeon | reverse complement strand
ATAAAAAAAGGGGTTAATTTATAATTGATCATTCATCTATAAAATTAACCAATAATTCTAATGTAAGTTTTTTTTAACGCTTTCAAGAGCTTTTTCAGCTTCAAGCAGATTAACTTGATCATCAATTTCTTTTAGATAATTTATTGCTTTCTTTAAATTGGTTATAGCTTTACCAAAATCCTTAAGATCTGAATAAATAATTCCAATATCAGTTAGTATTTTGCCCAATCCAATTCTATCTTCAAGTTTTTGAATTATTTGATATGAGTTTTGATATTTTTCAAGTGCTTCCGGATAATTTTTCTGTGCTTTATAAACATCTCCCATATTTTTCAATCGAATACTTCTTCCAGCTAAATTTCCAATTTTTTTATCTAGAGTTAAAGCTGAACTAAACTTTTCAAGTGCTCCTTCATAATTTTCTTGTTTAAGGAATACTAATCCAATATTACTAGTACGAGAGGCCATTCCTCGATAATCTCCTCTCATTTTCGCAATTTCTAAAGCTCTTTCAAAATATTCTAATGATTTGTCCAGTCGTTCTTTTTCAAGATGAATTATTCCAATATTATTTAAACGGACAGCTTGTAATGAAAGATTTCCTGATTTTTCATCGATCTTTAATGCTTTTTCATAATATTCCAAAGATTTGTCAAATTCTTTTTGGTTATAATAATATATTCCAAAAAGATTTAGGAATTCAGATTCCATTCTGACTGATTCTAGCTTTTTTGCTTTAGTTAATCCAATTTCATTACATCTTAGAACCTCCTTCATGAGTCCTAACTCTAAATAAATATCTGCAGTACATTTCCATTTTAAAAGAGGAGGTATATTTTTGAACTTATTATCAAGAAAACCTTTAAAGGAAAGAGTACCTTTATCATCAACCTTTTCTGGAGAAGATAAATCGGGTAAATCTGTATTAGATAGTAATATCGACCATAAATGTTTTTTAATAAATTGACCAGTATTAGTTTTTATCATGAAAACTTCTGATTCAGTATTTGAGCTGATCTCAGCAAGAAGACGCTCTGTTCGAGTGATTGCTTTTGGAATGATGAATGCTTTTTTGGGATTAAATTTATAGATTTCAATATCCTCTTTTAGATGATGATCAATCCATATTAATTTTTTAATAGAAAATAATTGTCTAAGCATTGGTGCAATATCAAAATCATCTCTACCAGAATAACCCATAACAATTAAAGTCCTATCTTTACTTATTTCCATTATTGAGTTTTTCTTAAAAGGCTCTAAAGAAAGAAATTTATTTCCTTTTCCAAAAGCACTCATGGTTGTAACTAGTGAATCTGTAGTCTTAATATGAGTTATAATGTTTTTTTTAGCTCCATGGAGTTTATAAATGGGATATTTTCCATTTTGAAATGCTTCATTAGGATTTTGATATTGAATATAATCATTTTTTGTAATAACTGGAGTAATTTGTGGATACTTTTCCTGAGTTAAAGTTTGTTCTAATGCGTATTCTATTAAATAATCGAAATTCGTGGTATAGATTGAATGTCCTTGAATAATTGCATTAGCAAGAAAAATATGATTTAGATTTGGTTGGGTGATTAGTCCAAAATAATCCATAAAGTCTAATTCATAATCAATATAACGCTGTATAATTTCTGCTATCATCTCATATCGAAGACTTTCAATTGATAATAAATTCTCTATTTCTTCATCAGGAGCACATAATTCTAATAAAAATCTAATAAATTGGGTTGCAGGTAGTAGATCCGCAGGAGGATCAATAGATATACCCGCTCCGACTAAAAAAACTACTTTTTCTTCAGTAGAAATTAAATTATCGATCGAATCTTCATATCGATTAATAAGTTGATTTTCATTCATAAATAGATCAATTCTAATGAATTTACTAATCCTATTTTTATAATATATTTCTAAATAATATTAAATAAATTAATAAATAGAAATAAAAACATTTTGAATATATTCTAAGAATTGGTCTTTAGCTTAACAATTCATCTTAATAAAAAAATTAACAGCTAAATCTAAATTCTTAAATGGTTTTTATCATCTCTTTTTATTTGAATACTTTAAAATAATTAAATATAAATCAGATAGAATTATGTTTCAACTATAATGAGTTCTTTAAGATTTGTTTGGGGATTAACAGGTACAGGATTTTTAATTAAGGAATCTATTGATTTAATGAAAGAATTGCAGGAGAATTATAATATTGATCTGACGATTTTATTATCAAAAGAAGGTGCTGTTGTTGTAAAATGGTATAAACAATGGGATTACCTTAATGAGGTTGTAGAAAAAGTAAAGATAGAAATAACTCCTAATAAACCTTTTATTGCTGGACCTCTTCAAATTGGTAAATATGATTTTTTACTTGTTTGTCCTGTATCGGCGAATTCAGTTGCTAAAATCGTCTATGGAATAGCTGATTCGTTAATTACTAATTGTGTTGCCCAGACCATAAAAGGAGATGTTCCTGTTTATTTATTACCCTCTGACCAATATGATGAACCAATAGTAACAACGAGGACAGATGGGAGTCGTCTAGTTCTTAAAATAAGAGATATAGAAATCAAAAATGTTAAAAAATTACGAAATATGGAAGGAATTACAGTTTTTTCTAATTTTCTTGACTTAAAAGAATTCTTAATAAATAAAGCTAAAGAAATGAAATAGAACTCTTGTTTAGAATCATAAATTAATAAGAGGTAACCTTAATCCCATTGTATATTAAAAAGAAATGGTATTATTGCCTGTTCTGGACATGAAACAACACAATTTAAGCATCCTTGACAATCATCTATTTCTTTATTTTTAAATTTTACAATCTCAATTTTATTTTTCAATTTTTCTTTATAAAAAAGATTTTGGGGACAATATTTGCCATTATCATTTAAACATATACCACATAGAGTACATTTATTACGATCTATTTTTATATTAAGAATCTGATTAGATCGTTGCACAGAAATAACTGTAATTGCATTTCTTGGACACACATTAACACAATCTAAACAGGCTTTACATTTAGTATAGTCAATTCTTCTTATTCCTTGATCAAAATAAATAGCGTTATTTCTACAAGTCCTTGTACATCTTTCGCATCTTAAACATAGTTCTTCTTCAATTTGAATAGGAATAAATTTCTCTCTAATCAATATCTACTCATTATTCATTAATATTTAAAAAAAAAATCCTACTATAGTTATATATAAAATAGGATCTATAAAAACTCCATCTTTATTCTCTAAAAGAACGGTTATAAGTTTTTATATACAACTAAGTTTTTTATAGAATACTTATTTATTATTTGAAATTAGATTTCTTGGAACTATGTTTTTAAATGTAATTGAATCAATATCATACTCTTACTAATCAATATAGAAAAAAGGAAACTTATCCAATATATTTATATAATCAATATTATTATTGAATTTTTAAGCAATAAAAAAAAATATGTATATACTATGTGTATTTATATGACCTCTAAAAATATCAGTATTACTGAAGAAGTATATAATAAATTGATGAAAATAAAGGGAGAAAATGAAAGCTTTTCTGAATTTTTTATTAGATTACTTAATTTTCAAAAAACTACTATAGAAAAATCCTTTGGGGCATGGAAACTCACGGAGGAAGAGAAGAAAGACATTTGAGAAGATATTGCAAACCGTCTTGAAAGGAATTGGAATAAGTCAAAAATTAGATGATAATGATATTTTAATAGCAGGAATTATGCTTGCTAACGGTATAACAAAAATAATAACTAAAAATGTTAATCATTTTGAAAGAATCAAAGAAATTAAAATAATAGAATATTAATTATTATTGAGATCTCTAAAAATTTACTAATTTCTCAACATTTATGATTTAAACAATTTTTATATATTTTCAATTATAAAAATTCCATCTTTATTTTTAAAAGAAAAATTATGAAGGTTTCTAAATTCAGGAAGTTTTATCAGGTTTTTGAGGATTCTTAAATTAAATTATTTTAAATTTAAGTAGATAATTAAAAAAAATTTTGTTTTATAAATTCTAAATAATCTAAATATTTTTTATTTTTTTATTCAATTAAATAGAAATATATATTCTGTTTTCTATAATAATGCATAAGTTATACGATTCTTGTGTTATAATCATCGTTATGTAATATTATTGAAATTAATCTTACATTTACTTTTAATATATTACAACTATTATAAATAAATTTTAATTATGTCAATAAGTAATGATATATCTGTCTTTAAAGTTGGAAGCAAATTAAAAGAAGCATTACGTTTATCATCTCGACCTTTATGTGTTTTTGGAGATTCAAAAGTACCATTAGGTTCCCTATCCGCAGGTTCATTAAAAAGATGCGTAATTGAAATTATAATTGCTATGACTTCAAATAAAAATTATCCTTCAATTTATATCGGAAAACAATCCTTATCAGGATGTCCAGGTAGTCACAGTTGGTTAGGTTTTCGACCAATCCATTCATCTCTAAAAAATTTTGTATCATATAAAAAAACAAAGAATGGAAGAAGGGGTGAATTTTTTGTAAGCTCTCCTGAAATTGCTGAGAATGCATTTTTACAAATAGGGAAAATAACTCCACTAGGTGATTTTTTAATCATAAGTCCATGTGATATCTTACAAGATGAAAATGTTGATGCTAAAACAATAATTATTCTTGGAAATGCACAACAAATTCGAAATTTAAGTGCTTTAGCTTATTTTCAAGGTGGAAATATATTCCAGAAAGTAATTATGCCATTTGGTACTGCTTGCGCAAGTTTAATTTCTTATCCTAGTGGAATGGCTAAAAACGCTCCAATTGATTCTGTATATATAGGTCCCGTTGATCCAACAATAAATAAACATTTAGCTCAAGATTCCATGATAGCAAGTATTCCCATCAAATTAGCAGAAGAAATGGTCTCTGATATTGAAAATTCTTTTCTGTATATCAATAAACAAAGTGCTTTTCCAGAAAATAATATCTTTTATTAATGAAAGCCAAAAATATTATTGGAAAGTGTGAAAATATCACCCATTGTCAATTCAAAGGAGAAAATATTATATGAGAGATTTTTGAATATAAAAAATATTGGAATTGTATATATTTTGAAATACTTGAATTTTTTCCATATAATGATGTAAAAGAAATATCTAAATTGTTTGAATATTATTAATATCTATTATTTTTATTTCAAATAATTCAACTATTTATTTGAAAATTTTATCTTAATTAAAAAATTTTTATATATTTATAATTATAAAAACTCTATTTTTATATATTATTGATTAAAAATAACCTCTAAATAAAAAATATAAATAACTACTTGCTTTGTTAAAATTAAGAAAAATGAAATTTTTAAATTTAATAAAACAAATAATTCAAGAGAAAAAAGAAGTATATAATTCTTTATTTTCAATATTTATATTTTTTTCAATATATTGGATTCTCACAATATTTATCGATCCTAATAATGCGCAAATTATATTATTTTTTTTATTTTGGAGTGTATCTCTTCTAATTTTCATAGGTTCTATAGATATATATTATGAAAAGAAGAGAAATAACATAATAATATTAAAGAAAATTACTATTTTTTTATTCAGTGTCTCTATTGTTGTTTTTTTCATCATTGGACTTTATTTAACACTATTGATCATTATGGATATTTATTATATCATTCCAATCAGTATCCATTTTTTTATAACATTCTTGATTTATTTTATTCTTAAAGCTCAATTAAAAAAGTATTATAAATTAAAAAAAAAGAAATAATATTGAACAATAAAAAATATTTTATAATTTCTCTTAACACAATTTATTTTAATCATGAAATTGGATAAAATAAACTTATCTAAGGAAAAGAATAACCACTCTTTTTTGATTTATATATCTATTATCATCATTATCTCTCTGATTTTAATTGTTTTAAGAATCCTTTTCTATTTCTTCCAAGATGATATAGGAGAAATATTTTTCCTTGATTTATTAATAAAAAATAGAGATTTGAATTTTAAAACTAATTATGAATTAATGGACAACGGAATTATATATTACTATGAGAATAGCTCCTCATTAGATAAATCAGCAATGTATCTCTATTTTTGGTATTATCTTTATTACCCCTTCTATATAATACCATTAGATATCTCTTTATATATTTGGGATTTATTGAGGTTTATATCCACATTATATATCGCTTTTAAAATTAGAATAATAACTGAGAATAAAAAAGATTTATTTTTCTTTTTTGTATTTTCTGGTTTTGGTTATTTAGCAGATATGTATTTAAATAATACGAACTGGTTAATCCAATTTTTCTTATTTGAATCTTATATTCAAATAAATAGAAATAGAAAATGGCTTTCTGGAATTTTATTTACTTTTGCTACTTTTAAGATAATCATCCTTGTTGTACCATTTATATTAATAGTAATAAATAAGATCAAGACAAAAAATGTGATTTATTACTTTTTACCACTATTATTAGTTTGTATACCATATCTTATTTTTCCCCACTACTTCCTATCTATGATTTTTAATTGGTTTCAGAGTATAAGTATAGGAGATAATATTTCTTTTATTGATATTTTTTTAAACATTTGGCGATTAATTCAACCTGCTCATTTGATGTTCATAAGTATTATAGTACTTTTCATGGTTATCAATATTAAAAATGAATTAAAGAAAAAAAAAATAGAATTATTTATTTATATTACTATCTTTATTTTCTGGATACTAATTTGGATAATAATCTTAGAACTAGCATTATTTATCTAAGAAGCCTTCTTTGATTTGGTTTTTATAATTATTAAAAAAGATGAAAAAAGACTGAATGTTATACTTACAAAACTTAATAATGGAAAAAAACAAGCCATTGCAAAAAATCTTATCAGAAAATAGCTGCTAAAAATAATAGCAATAAAAAATGATATCAAAATTGAAAACTTGAAAAATCTATTAAATTCCTTAATTTTCAAGAGATTAAATATTGTTATAAATACAAGCGAAATTTTTATTATTTCTAAAAAAGCTAGAGATATGAATAATCCAATAGAGAAGCCATTAATTAATGAGATATAATTTTCTATCCATAATATTATCAACAGATTAACTATTAATGATAATACAGCTAAAATGGTAATTAATTGAACTAGTTTTTCTAATTTCTTTTGTCTTTGTAATATTTTCATTAATTATTTCTTTTTCATGAAATTTTTTTGTATTTATTAATAATTACTAGCTTATTATTGTTGATAATAGAAATAAAAGGAATTAAATTGATCTATATAAGAAATTAATTTAAAATAAAAGTCAATTTAAAGTAAATATTTATATGTCCATTTAACTTAATAATTTTAATTTTAATTTTTATATATCCTAAGACAATTTTAATATAAATAGAAAAATAATATTATAATCTCAATATCTATGTCAGAAGATAAAATAATTTGTGGTAAATGTGGTAAAAAAGTCAATAGAGCGCAATATTGTGGAGAATGTGGAGCTTCATTAGACAAAGATTCAAAGTCGAAGGATATTCATAATAAGTATTCAATTCCAGGGAGTGTGAAACCATCAAAAAAAAAGGGGGGATTAAAATTAGGTTTCAGGATTTTAATCTTCTTCTTAATAATCGGAGTAGTTAATTTATTTATAACAGCCATAGTTATGAATGGATTTGACATTCCAGGATCTCAGTTCGCATTAATCTTTTTTAGCATATTTTTCTTAACATTAATTATTGGCGGAATAGTTTGGTTAGGAATCGAACATCCTGGATTTGATTTTGAGGGTGCTTCTGCCTGTGCTTATGTCCTTTTCGCTATTGTAGCAATAATAATAGCGATACCGGTATACATAATTAATGCTATAGGACCAATATTTAAAGCACAAATGGATGAGTTAGGAGAGTCCATTTCCAATTTCTTCTCAGAATTATCTGAGGGGATTGAAGTTCCTGGTTTTGAACCAGTTTTATTTGTAACATTACTTATTGCATTATCTATGTTTATAGTGTACAGATATCATCTAAAAAACGGAAAAAATATAATTCTTAAATAAAAATTTTTTTTTCATTATGTTTATTCATATTCTATATAGAAATTAATGATCTATACATATTATATGATACAAAATCATAAAAAACCAATAATAGAGTTTGATGGAAAATCTTATGAATTTGCTATTCCTCAAATGATAGTTTTAATTATAGGTATTCCTTTATTATCATTTTTAATCTTCTTATCTCTCAAACTACGAATTAATTATTGGATCTATGAGTTTACAGCTAATCAAATAGTTTTTTTTCTAAATTCGATATTTAGTATGAATTCATATATAATAATTGACTCTCAGCACAATATTTTTCCTACAATATTTATACCTAATCATCCTTCTGAAGGGAATTATGCAATTACTCCAAATTGTATTGCTGCTCAAGTATTTAGTATTATTATAAGTATCATTATATGTATTCCCTCTTCAACGACTTCCTCAAGAAAAAAGGATTTTATGTTGAGGAAAATAAAGTCTTTAATCTTTATAATTCTTTTCCTTTATATTATTAATATTTTTCGAATTGTTTTTTTATTATTCTTAAATTATAATGGAATTCCTTTTGATTTCATACATCAATCTTTATTTGTTTTATCTGCAATCGTTGGAGCATTAATTTTTATTATTTTAGTCCAAAAATGGGTCCCTGAGTTTTTTTTCTCAATTTATTACTTTTATTATTTAATTTTCAAAAGCAAAAAGACAAATATTTAGCTATTAAGAATGGTTAGAAAAAAAATTTAATAAGAATATTTTGATTTTTTAATTTAATATAATTATTACAGAACTTTATCTATAATATTGTGTATATCCTCCTTCTACTCCTTGTTCTGCTAATTGTTTTCGACTAAATTCTTGAGCTTTTTCTGCTAATTCTAACATTTTTTGTTTAATCTCCTTTCCTTCCTCCATCAGCCTTGACGTATCAATTTCTAAACTATAAATTTGATTTAACAAAGTTATAATTGATGCTGCTGCCTCTGGTGTAGGAATCTGGTATACTGGTGCAAATAGAGCATATCCTTGTAATTTATTTGTTAAAGTTTCATTAAGAATGGTAGACTCTGGACCAATGATGATTCCTTTATCAAATTTTTTTATTCCATGTTGTTCGAGGAAATCTACTAATTCAGCCTCTGATGCATAATATACCGTAAAATCATCAATTACCCCTGGTTGAGGGATCCCCTGAAAAATTACAACTTGTTTTGCCTTAACATCTTCATCTAATGCCCAATTATTAATTGTTCTAGCTAAATCATTATATGCAGAAGAAATCTCAAAAGGTACTTCACAAATTCCAATAATTATATTAAATTTTGGAGAATAATATAATCGAAATGGATGTTTTAAAACTCCATCATAAAACACAGATATCGGAGGGAGATATTCACTTGTAATAAAACCAATCTCTTTTATATCTGGGATTTGTCTAATTAAAGTATTTGCTATTATTGGTCCAATAAGACCAATTCCCGCAAACCCTAATAAAAAAGTAGCCCCTTCTTTAATTTCTGTAGAAAAATCTTCTATCACAACCTTACTTTTTTTACCTGCTTCGCAAATATATTCTTTAACAACCATAATACTTCACTTTTATTCTTTAAATATAAAATTTACTTAATTTAGAATAACAATTTATTAAATATCATTTTGGTAAATTTTATTGATAATATTGCGTATAACCCTCTTTTCCTCCTTCTCCTATGTGTTTTCTTTGAACTTCTTGTGTTTTTGTTGCTAATTCTAACATTTTTTCTTTAATCTCTTTTCCTTCTTCCAGTAATAATTGCGTATCAATATTCATGTTAAATTTTTTATTTAATACATTGATTAAAGAAGCAGCACCCTCAGGGGTTGGTATTTCATAGACTGGTGTGAAAAGAATTAATGATTCTAATCTGTTTGTTAATGCCTCATTTATTATTGTTGCTTCAGGTCCAACAATAATGCCTTTATCAACTTTTTGAATTCCATTTTTTTCAAAATCCTCAATTAAATAATTTTCAGAAGCATAAAATACAGGAAATTCATCAATCATTCCTCGTGTAGGGATCCCTTGAAATAATATAATTTCATTTGCTTTTACATCATCAGATAAAGCCCAATTACAAATTGTTTTTGCTAAATCACTATATGCTGATTGTAATTGAAAAGGAAGTTCAGAAATTCCTAAAACTAAATTATAACTGTTACTATAATAAAGGCGAAATGGATGTTTTAAAACTCCATTGTAAAAAGTAGAAATAGCAGGGAGCATTTCTGATGTAATAAATCCAATTTCCTTTAAATCTTCGATCTGTTCAATTAATGTATTACCAACGATTGGACCTAAAAGACCAATACCCGCAAATCCTAATAACAAAGTAGCCCCTTCTTTAATTTTAATAGTTATATCTTCAATAACAATTTTACTTTTCTTTCCTGGAGGGCAGATATATTCCTTTTTCATTTTTTTTCAAAATTCTATTTAATTGAATAAATTATTATAATAATCTTTTTTAATTTTATTGAAGGTTTCCCATTTTAATATCATTTTCATTTGATTAGAAAATTAAAATAAAATAAGAAAGAAAATTGAGGATTCTCTATAGAAATAAATATGTATTTTCTTTGTTATAAAAAATAATAACATACTTTAATTTTTATTTAAAAAAAGATTAAATACCATATAGAAAAAACCTTGATATTTGTATATATAGGAAATTAGATTTAAAGATATAATGAGGTTATACTAATTTTAAATGATGTTTTATTAGAGTTGGAAGGAGTTACAATACCAACATATGATTTAAAATGTGAAATTGTGAATAATATTAGTTTTAAAGTTAGAGAAAAGTCAATACACGCAATTATAGGACCTAATGGTTCAGGAAAATCAACTCTAGCCTATTCAATTATGGGATTGCCTACTTACAAAATAAGTAAAGGAAAAATCTTTTTTGATGGGCAGGATATTACGAATTTAAATATAACTGAAAGAGCAAAATTAGGAATTACATTAGCATGGCAAGAACCAGCAAGAATTGATGGATTAACTGTATTAAAATATTTATCTTTAGGTATGAAAGATAAATCAAATATTATTCAACAAGCAATAAAGGCTTTAAAAACAGTCAATTTAGATCCAGAGAGATATTTGAATAGGTTTATTGATGAAACCTTGAGTGGGGGTGAGAGAAAAAGAATTGAATTGGCTGCGACTATCGCAATGTGTCCTAGATTAATCGTTCTTGATGAACCTACAGCTGGTTTAGATCTCATAGTAATTGAGGATTTCTTTAACATTTTTAACAGAGTAAAGGAGTTGGATATGACTATCCTCTTAATCACACATAGGGAAGATATTGGGATGGTTTCTGATTATGCAACTCTGCTTTGGAGAGGGGATGCAATTATAACATCAACATTTCCAGAAGTAATGATAAGATATTGTGCAAAAGCAGGATTAAAGGAATATTGCAAAAGAACTATTTTTCAAGGAGAGGAAACTGCCTGTTTTGATGAAGATTATATTGATAGGATATTTAGAGAGGAAGAATCAAAATGAGTAATACTGAGTATCCTAAGGAAATCTTAGAGAGTCTTGAAGATTATAATATAAATATTAGAGATTTTCTTCCTGGTCATGGAAAAGGAGCCAAATTACTATTAGATTTCAATAAAATTAAAGGTCTTGAGGAAATAGATGGTGTTATTTTAAAAGGAAAAGAAATTAAAAATGGAATTATTGCTGATATTATTATAAAAAAAGGAGTAACACTAGAAGATCCAATTCATTTATGTTTTGGAGTTAATAAAGAGACTGGTATTCAAGAAATATTTCCAAGAATTATCGCTGAAGATAATTCCGAAGTTACCATTCAAGCTCATTGTAGTTTTCCTAAAGCTGATGGATTAATTCATAAGATGTTTGGACATTTTTATATTGGAAATAACTGTAAATTTAATTATTCTGAAACACATTATCATGGTGAAAAGAGTGGTGCTACAGTGGCTCCTGTAGCATATATGTATATAGGTGAAAATTCCATATTTGAAAATAATTTCACTTTAACTCGTGGTACGGTTGGTAAAGTGAAGATTTTAATTGATATATATGCTATGAAAGATTCTGTTATCCGGTCAACAATTAAAGCATTTGGACGAACAAAAAATGATTCTGTAAGGATTAGAGATTCCATATTTTTAGAAGGTGAAAATGCTAGAAGTGTATTGAAAATGAAAGCTGCCGCTCAAAATGGAGGAGAAGTTTTAATGTATGGAGTTACTGAGGGAAATGCTCCAAAATGTAATGGACATGTCGAATGTAATGAAATTGTTTTAGGAAGGGGTTCTATTTGTAGGGCAAGACCATATATAAGAGCAACTGATCCCGAAGCAAGTGTTAGTCATGAGGCAAGTTTGGGTAGATTTCCTCAAAAATGGCTGGATGAGCTTAAAGCAAAAGGTTTAACAGAAGAAGAAGCTATACAAACTCTTATTGAAGCAATGTTAGGTGAATAGGTAAAAAAAAAGAAAAATTTGTGTTTAAAATGAAAGAAAATTCAAAATATAGTGAATATCGGTTTTTGGGTAAAATAAGTACAGATGAAATATTACCATGGTATGATTTTGTTACAGGAAAACCTTGGGATGATCCTGAGATTCCATGGGTTCTTGATAATAAAGTGAGAAGGCAAATATTAATCTTTCTCTCCAATGGATCTAAAACCTTTGAAGAAATTTATCAAAATCTTAATTTTATACCCCATCCATTATTAATTAATGAAGAGGAATATAAAACTAAAGTTAAATATCAGTGGACAGATCAAACTCTTGAAAATCATCTGTTGAATTTAGAATGGTATAATTTAATCAGGAAATCTGAGAATAAATATGAAATCTTATTCCCCATATTGGGACTAGAAAAATTAAAAGATCTTGACCAAATTATTTCTTCCATAGCATATAAATGGCTAGATGTTTTAAAAGATGTAAATGATAAAATAAAAAATAACTTAGAGAGAATTAAAATACAGAAATTAGATTTATCAAGGATTTTAATTGAAAAAATTGTTGAAAAATTATACGAGAATCTAAAAAAAGAAAATATTATTCCAGATATTCCAAATATAAAATCTCTATGGGCAGAACAATTGAGAAATGTAAAGTTTGAAGAATGGATAAAGAATAATTTTTAAAAAAAGAATTATTTTTTTTCTAATTTATTCATCAATACGTCTACATTATCAATTATATTAAACTTTCTTAGTATTTTATCTATATATTTCATTCTTTTTTTTTTGTTATTTCTAAGAAGAGAATTACCGGGAGTCCGAAGAATGCTATAATTATTGGAAATGGTATAATAAAAATAAGTGAAAAGATCTGTTGTCCAATATCTCCTGAAGATTTTGAATAAGATATAAGAAGAAATTCTAAATACGCAACAACGAGCCCAATTCCCGCATATCCTCTTAGAAAGGTACGATACCAATTTCCAACACTCCGAATCTCTATTGGATCTCTTAAATTTTCAACTTTTGTCTGATTAGAATAGACTATTTTTGAATCTAAAAAATACCAAACAGGAGAGTACATAAACATAGCAATTAAAAGCGTTATAATAAGACTAATGAAAAATACATTAAGAATAGTATTGCCCTCATCAGGATTACCACGAACTAGAAATAAATCTATAAGAGAGTTAGTTAAGTTATTAGTAAGTAATAATGCAAAACTTACTGCAATAAGAGAGGGAATAAAAAAATCATACTTTGTTTTGTAATCGTTTTCCTTAGGTTTTATACAAACTCCATACTCCATTTTTCGTCCAATAATTTTTTTATGAATCAATATATACAATGGAACCATTACATATTGTCCAATTAAACATCCTATTAGCATACTTAATGGATAGAATAGAAAAATAACGACCATATATTCAAGTAGTGAAGACCCTATTGGAAGAAAAGATATTAATTGTTCACCTGTTTCCATCAAACCTGAAATAAATCCAAATAGTATTACAGCAATTATAGAGATATAAAATATCACCATAAAATATAATATTTTTTTTCTTTTACCTAATGCCATACCTTATTTATATTAGATCTTACATAAAAATATTAATATATACGATAAGTAGTATTATACATCTTAAAATTAGGTTCTAGCTATATGCTTAATAGGAGTAGACAAAAATAAAAGTCTTAAATAAGAGATCGAATCCTTTATATTTTAATCTCATTTATAATAAATTATGACTATAACCAATTCTTTAATTGATCTCCATTTAAAAATCAAAGAGTATAAGGCAGCATTTATATTTCTGTTCCTTTTTTGGTTAATGGGATTTCTAGTTTTCCTTTTTACTGAAATAAATCAAAGTACTCTAATTATATTCTTAATATCTTTGGGAATTCGTAGTCCTATAGATTCTGGAGACTTTGGTGGATTCTTTAGTCTAATGTGGCCTATTTTATTAGAAGTAGTTGTATTTGGTTTTATCATAGGGGAGCTTTTAGAAAAGTATAATCCTATTATAACATGCAAAATACTCTCTAAACACCAGAAAAATCATACTGTAATTATTGGATATCAGCATCTTGCTGAGAGAATTGTTGAACATTGTATAGAAAATAAACATCCATTTGTTATTATTGAAGATGATGAGGAATTAGTAGAAGATCTAGTAAGTTCAGGTCATCCAATAGTAATTGGAGATGCAACACAAACTTCTAATTTAATATTTGCGAATATAATAGAAGCTAAAGAAGTTTTTATTTGTATTAATGATGTTAGAATATCAATAGTATGTACAGAAAAAATTCGTGAAATAAATAAAAAATGTTCAATTTATGTCCGTGTATTTGAAGATCATGTACAAGAATATCTCGAACAACCTCCCCTAAATGCTTTTTCATTTTCAACGTCAGAATGGGCAATTAATAATATCTGTAAATGGTGTGAAGGTCAAAAGGGAAAAGCCATAGTGATTGGACGAGATCACTTAACCCACAGAATTGCTCATCACATATCTTTACAACCAGATAGAGAGGTCTTCCTCTTTGATGATGAGCATGATGGGATTGAATTTAAAGAGAATGATCAATTACATATTATAAATGAATATGCTTTTTTTTTAAGTGACCTACGACAACATGTGAATTTAGATGATGTTTCCCAAGTCTTTATTTGTTGGAAACGAGATACTGAATTTGATGAATCCCTTTATCTAACTTCTAAACTTTATTTACGTTTTCCTCAAATTGAAGTATTTGTCCGTATTTTTGATGAAGAATTAGTACATATAGTAGAAAGATATAATGCAAAACCATTTTCATCTTCGAATAATGCATTTATTCTACTCCAAAAAGAAGTCAAACAAAATTCCGCAATATTTTCAAATAATAATAAATAATTGCATTTTTATTTATTTATTTCTAAGTTTCTCATTTTTTCTTTCTTTTTCTATATGAAAACCTATATAGGGTGTCCTATTGATTATGGATGTGTGATATTTGGATAATACATATGTAGAAAAATATTACCGTGATATTCTTGATATATAAATTAGAATAATATCTCCAATAAAAAAATATTCTGATTAAACCATGAGCTCAAAACCAAAATTATCTGATGAAAAATTTGAAACAAATGAAAAGCAAAAATCAATGCAACAAGTTTTAAATGATCTTAATAGCAACAAAAATCCTCTAGAGCCTTTAAATAATAATATTGAAGAGAGCTTCGAAATTGTTAAAGATTTACAAAATATTATCCAAAACTGCTCAGATTTAACTAATGATCAAAAATTTGATTATTGTAAAAGCCAGAGATACTTCATGAAATTATACTTAAAAAATATGAATAAAAAAAATTTGTGATATATTTCACACTTTCCTCTAATTAAGAATTTTACATTATATCTTTTATTTATTTTCAAAATTCATTAAACCTATAATCTATTTTATTATTTTAGATAACTTTATTTGTAATATAGCAAGCTTTAAATAATTGTTTTTCTTCCTTATTATATACAATCTTATGTTAAAGCAGATTGTTTGAGAAGATAGGTCATACCTTGCTTAAATCCCTGGATTTTTGTCTTTTGGTGATCTACTTTACTTAAGTAGAGTAGATATCTTCAGTACTACACCTTTTATATTGGAATTGTCGTAAGTAAGGGGATCTATTTTTTTCTTTTTTTTTTATATTGTAGATTATTTTTAAAATAATTAAAGGTGGGGTTGGATCTGAATAAAGAATTTAACATTTAAAGAAATAATTAAGGGTGCGTACAAAATTCAGTGATGGAAGAATATATTCTTTTATTAAATTATAATTTTAGGAGAAATATTCTAAAATAAATCAATTTATGCATTTTTATCACTAACATTTGTACCTACCCAAAATTAATAATACCTTTTCAATTCCATAATTACCATGTTTACCAAATCTTTAATATTTGTGATTGGATAGAAACTAACATATGGTATTAAATCTTTAAATTTGATTTCAGGAATATTAAGAGATCCTATAAAGAAGCCTACGATTTTATGACCTTTTTGGGAAATCTCTAACATTTTTTTTTTTGAAACATTCCAATTATGAATACCAAAATCAGTTATAATAAAGATAAGGATTTTGTTTTCTGAAAGATTACATTGTTGTTCAATTGCTCTGATTGGTAAAATAGTCCCCCCACCCTGATATCTTAGTAATACTTCCTCTGCTTTATAAAAATTATTTGTCCAATTGCAAATATCCGCAATATTTGAGAAATTAATTATGCTGAATTTAACTCCTTTTTTAACAACATAATGTAATGATGCAAAAGCGGCAAGAAGAGCAGTATGATAAGGACCTTTTCTATTATCTGATGTAGCATGATAATTCCATCGCATTGAACCAGAAGAATCTAAAACGATTAAAAGATCAGGAATCTTTTTTTCTTCTTGTTGAGTATCTCCCACCTTATAAGTCCATTTACGAGTAGTAATATTGGGGATGATAACTGGACTATTAAGTAATGACTGTACTATATCTAATTCTTCGATTGCATCACCTAGTCTCCAAACTTCTGGAAATATAGGTATTTCATCTCCCGGGATTTTTTCAAAAATCTTTATTTGAATTAAATCTTTTGCCTTTCCTCTATACCAGGTTGCTAAAGGATTACCATCTATTAAAATACCTGCTTGTCTTGCAGGAGCCCCAAAATCAGAATAATTTGTCTCTTTCGCAAAATCTTCTGCTTTTTGTTTAAGATGATCTTCATTATCAGCTTTAATTTTATCAATATTCCTATTTTCTAAGGGATTATCCATAATCTCAAGTATATCATTTGGAATTTCAATATAGTCTTTCTTCTTTTTTCTTCCATCTCTTAATGATTTATTCTTTTTAGTTCCATTATTAATTCCAGCTAATTTAAAAGTATTATTCATTAAATCTTTCAAATAAAATGCAATATCTTCAATTTTTTTTTCCCATTTTGATTCATTATAAAAATCATCCAAAATAATGCTTACAATCTGATCTACAAAATAATCATTTGAACTGGAATCATTTTCTTTCAAAATATTTATATTTAAAAGTTTTTCATATATGAGAAATAACATTTTTGAAAAATCAGATAAATTCATTCTATTCTTAATATGTTTATAAGTAGTCTTTAACTCCCAATTAATTAAATCTGGATGTCTTGTATATAATATTTTATCAATAACTAAATCTGAGAATAAATTAACAACTATTGGAGCAAAATAATGGTTTGTATGTTTCAATGCAGCTTTTAAAAGCTTGGCATTTATTAAACCATCATATGGGATAATTTGATAATGAGATATTTCATGTAAACATATGATAAAATAGAAATCCAGATATTCAGAATCATCTTGAAATAAGGGGGTGTTAGCTAAATTCATTGTGATTTGCCATTTGTGCTCTGGATCGATATAGAAACCTTCATAATGAGTATAATCAAATATAAAATTAGGTTGATTTAAAGGAGGATAATAATACTCTTCAATACTTTTATTCCATCCTTCTTTTGCTAACTTAATTAACTTTAACTCCTTTTCCTTTATTAAATCATCGTTTTGTTTATCTTTCACAATATAACCAGCTATTATTTCATAGATCTTTTTTTATATATTCAGAATTATCCAATAATGATTTTAGTTTTAAAGCCTCAGTTCCTCCAGATACTTGAATATTTATTAATGAATCATCTGTAGTTCCCGTAACATTGATTTCAATTAGTAAATCTTCCGTTCTTACTTGTTTAGTTTGTCTCTTACTAAATGCTTCTTTTATAGGACTATCCAAATTGGGAAATTCAGTTGCAATATCTGCCCATATTTCTCGCCAATAATAGTATTTGAATACAAAATCTGTCACAGTCTGTCTATATAGTTCATGATTGCACCAATTGATCAAGTCTGCTCGGTTTGGAAAATCAATATTTTCAATAAGATCATTTCTTATATTAGATAAATCATTCATTAAACCATTTTTTGATGCTAAATCTATTTGTTGAGCTAAATTAGCATAGGTTTTATTGTTAATCTGTTTAATAAAAGGATATAGATCATATTTTACAATTAAATCATTGGTTCTAAATTTTTTTAATTCTTCAAGTTTATCTTTATTTTGCTTACCATTTCTAAAATTCCGAATAATTTCATAACAAATTTTTCTTTTTACAAATCTGTTTTGAATATTTGATAGTATTTCTTTTGTAAATTTATATTTGTCACCCCAATAAGGTGCTTTCACTATCTCTCTTTGTGAATAATCTACTCGATGAGCAATAATATAAGGAGCAATAGTATTTATTATATTAATATCAATTATTTTAATATCTAACAACCAAGCCATAGCTCTTGAATATCTAAGTAAATCTTTTGCTACTCGAACGCTTAAAATATTTTCAATTTTATTACAAACATTTTGATTTGTGTTATAATGACAGCCTGAACATAAACCAGTACTTGGTTTTAAATTTTCAGCATTACCTTTATCTATCCTATCACATAGAGTATATTCTCTTACTATTGCATGAATATAATTATTAGCTTCTTCTTCAATTTGAATTGAATTTACATGATACCATATTTCCATTAATTCATCTATTGTAAGGATATTTGGAACTTGAACTATTTCTTCATATCCACTATATTTCTCATCTTTAGCTGATAGAATTAATTGTAAATCTTGACTTGCCGGCATTGATATTGGAATTGAAATACCAAATCGATCTAAAAATGGTTTTGAGAGTTTAAAGGTCCCTATATCTTGAGGATTTATTGTTGCATACAAACAAAACTTGTTGATATTTAAGACGGAATCATAATATTTCACAGTTCCTTCTGCAAGTAATGATAATAATATATCCTGAGTGTAGGGTGTTAATCTATTTACTTCATCAATTATTTTCCAGAAACTTGTTATGAAATTCTTCCAGATTACCTCCTCGATTCCTTCTTTCATTAATTTTCCTAATTTTAATGTTCCAACAAGTTTTTCCTCTGTTAATTGTGGATGTCCTCTGACGATTGTGTTTTCAATTTCATTTAAAGATTTAGAAGTAAACATTCGACCGAGTAATTTTACAAGACTACTTTTACCTCCACCATGACCGCCTATTAATAATAATGCTGAATTAGGAACTAAAGCATTTAAAACACTAAGAGTTAAAATTTCTGGGAGAATTATTTTTTTGATTTTTCTTTCATGTAAATATTTAATCTCCAGATTTTTAAAATGTATAAAAAGCTGGTTTGCTTGTATTATATTGATTATTTTCCAAACCTTTTTTCTTAATGTATCTTCCTCAATTGAATTTATTATCATATTAAATTAAATTTTTACTCTTTCAATTTAGATCTATATTTATAAAAATATATTATTTTCCATAAATCTATAAATTTTATTGAATAAAAGATTGTTTCTATATTTATCTTTATTTTATCATATTGAATAATTGGTAAATATATTGGTATAGAAAAAATGTTTTCCTTTTTTTTTTAAATAAAAGATCTTCATTGTCTGTTAACATTATTTATTCTTAATTTTAGCTATGGATTCAATAATTTGAATATTAATTCATTCATAATGTTTTAAATAGATCCAATGCTAATTTTCTTAGAAATGATAATTTATAAAAAAAAAAGAAATTTATTCATTGTTTAGATAAAAATATCCTATAAAAATAATGGAATTAAATAGATACTCAACATAATTGAAAAAAAACTTATTAAAAAATAATGCAACACAGGTTTTTTATCCAAATTTTTGGGAATTTTAAAGTAATATATTTGCCAAAATAATCTCCATAACCATAGTATCGAATTTATTATAAGAAATCCAAATCCAAGTCCTTTTTTCTGTGCTATTTCTTGAGAATATATTATTGAAAAAAAACCAAATTCAAATAAAATAATAATTAATGCAATATGTATTGTAAAAATTATTTTGTAACTTGAATTTTGATCTTCCTTGAAAGAATTCTTCAATTTAAAAATCTTGGGAAATTGTGTGTGAAAAAGTCCCATTAATAAAGATAATATTCCTCCAATTATTATTAAAATCTCTGAAACATTCATAATACCTTCATTTGAAAATATTTTTTTAAATTATTGCTCGCGTGCATAATTGCACAATGGTGCAAGCGAGAGAAAGTTTATAAAGTTTATGATTCTCATCTATACATAATTCTGTAATGTTGTATAATATGGAAAAAAAGAAAACAAAATTCAAAGAACCAAGTTTGGACAATAATACAAAAGAATTAAATAAATATGAAAAAAAAATAGTTGAATTATATAGTCAACTTTGGGAAATGCGAGGATCATATTTTATTATAGGAAAAGTATTCGGAATTCTAGTTTTGCGTGCTTTTAAACCAGAATATGGATTAGATCAACGATCAATAGCAAAATTTATTAATCGTTCAATAAGTACAGCATCACGTTCATTATCCTCTCTATTAAAATCAGGAAAATGTCACTATATAGAAATCCTTAATAATAATCATCGAAGAGAAAGGAGATATTATGTAAAATTAAATTTAAAAGAGCTGATAATGGATCAATACAAACAAATTATAAATGAGACAATATTTTTTAAAGAGAGATTAAAAGATATTCATAATGATATGTCCCAAAAAGATAATGAGAATTATTTAGTTACAGCGCAATTTCTAAAAGCGGTACAAATAAATTTGGAAAAATTAATTACTTTTAATGAAAAAATATTAGAAATGGGAGAACATGTTTAAATTAGATATAATTTTTTGAACATAAATAATAAAAATAGTTACTCGTCCTAATGATGTGACTTCT
>CAZGJX010000078.1:241-21515 GCA_964525635.1 uncultured archaeon | reverse complement strand
CACCCAAATAGCAGTCGGGTCCGGCAGGATCAACCGGAATTAATTATGAAGTTTGTTTTAAGACTAATTAGGAGGCTTTTAAAGACCTACTTCAGTTATAATATTTAAAATTATAACCACATTTTTTTTATCATATCTTTGAATTAACTCATCATTTAACGGAATTAATACCGTAATCCAAGTTTACACCGGTAAAGATATGATTTACTGCAATAATATTAATTGAACGATATGATATAAATCTTTTTATTTTCATAAGGATCCCTTTTAAAGTTTACAAATCCTCGTAGTTTAAAAAGATTTTTGACAATAAAAATACACTACATAAATTTAATAAGTTTTTGATATGAATCTTAAAGAGAAAATCAGAATTCATCTAGATCAGATTAAGCAATTAAAAGGTGTTGAAAATGCAGTTTTAACTCAGAGAGATGGTAATCCAATTCAATCAACGGGTGTATGGCTAACCAAAAATGAGATCTTTAACGTATGTTCCGCGGCGAGTGCAATTTATAACATTGGAATAAATTTATATCCAAAAGATTTAAAATATATTCTTATTGAAGGAAAGAAGGCAAAGATATTAATAGCACCATTAAGTACTCCCATACATGAGTCTCTAAATCGAATATTAGAACAACAAGGAATTATTGAAGATCATAATGAGTTTTTCATAGCTATAACTGCTCAACCTTATGTTAATTTAGGAGGTATATTTCTTCAAACAAATGAATGTCTAAAAAAAATAAAAACAACATTAATTACCTCGGGAGAATCATTTAAACCCCCATTAATTGAATTCAACAATGAAAAAATTAATGAAGTATTAGATAATTTTTATCTCAAAGAGGAAAATGAGAGAAAAACTTATTTATCTTCATCCTCATTAAATATCTCTGAAGAGTTATCTTGGGAATTAAATAAAATATTGAATAATTTTACTCTCACAATTATAGATTTAAAATATACTTTTCTCTGTTTAGATGGAGGGTTCATATTATCCAAAAAATTGAAAAATTCATTGGAGAATAATATCAATATAGATAATATAGCTGCAATGACATATTCTTTATTCGAAACAGCAAATAGATGTGCTTGGTTATTGAAGAAGATGACTGCAGAAAATATTTTAATTGATTGTGGAAATACTTTTCAAACTATTAATGGGTTAAGTAATGCAATTTTATGTTCAGAGATGGGTAAATCTAAACAAAAATTAGGTTTGATAAGATTAATTATACCCCAATTTTTAGGAAAAATTGAAAGGATTATGAAAAGAGTAAATCAAGAACAGAAAGGAAAATCATTTGACATTAAAAGTCTTTTAGGGGAGTTATTAATAAAATAAAATGATGAGAAAAGAAATGAATATATTTAGATCTCTCGAAAATATAAAAAAAAAGAAAAGAGCATTAGTCCTTTATTGTCTTTTAGATAGGATTCCTATCATTGTCTATGGAGAAGATCCAAATTATATTGACGAACTTATTATAGAATTGTCAGGACTTATTAATTTTAGAAAAGACCTAGTGTTTTATACTGATTTTATTTCAAATACGGAATATAATAATTTATTTTTAAATGAAAACAATGATTATCAATCAATACGAATTCAAATACGATGTCCATCTAATGTAGCTATAAAAGCAATATCTGAACTGGATTCTTTAGATTCTATGATTATTGGGATAGAAGTTCAAAAAGAAAAAATACTCTTAAATTTAATAAAAGAATTAATTAGAGCAAAGGTAAATAGTTTTCTTGAAATATCAATTGACTCTGAAAAATTAAGAGTAAATATAGTTGGAATTAATGAAAAAATAATAGATCTTGATATGGAAGAAAGAATTTTTCAAAAAATATCAGAAGACACAGAAAAGTCAATAAATAAAATGAAAAGAGTTATTTCTGAAGAAGTACATAAAAGTCAATTAGATAATGAATTAAAAGAAACATTATTAGATTTTGAGGTTGAAAAAGGAGAGATAAAGAAAAATATTTTCCAAGAAGAAATTCAAAATTTTTACTTGGGTGCCAAAAGAGCATTTTTTATTTTATCTAAATTGAATTTTTTACATAATATGAATATAAATTCAAAAATAGGAAGTAAAACATTACTTGAAGCTATAGATTATGAAGATGGTTCTATAAAACGAATATTATCTTTTATTATGAATGAATGGAGAGAAGATTTTTCAAGATTAATTCAAAATAATAAATTAACATTTATTGGAGAGAAAATCCAATCATTATGGGGGTAATTATCATACTTTTTGATTTTGAAAAAAAAATAATTCAAATTAAGCTAATCTTTTATGGTCCAGCAATGTCAGGTAAAACAACATCAATAAAGAGTCTTTTTAAACATTATAATAAAATTAAAACACTTAAGTCTATAGAAAATTCATTAGGTAGAACATTGGTTTTTGATTTTGGTGTTTTGGAGTTTAAAGGGATGGAATGGAGTTTAAAATTTTTGATTTATTCCGCTACGGGACAAGATTTTTATGCAAGTACTAGAACTGCCACTTTAAAGGGAGCTGATGGAATTATATTTGTAATAGACTCAAATTTTGAATATTTAGATAGAAATAAATTCTCTTGGAAGGAGTTAAACCATTTTTTTGGAGAAGATATTTATAAAATACCTACAATAATTGCTTTAAATAAATATGATTTAGCAAATGTAAGAAAAATAAAAGAAAGTGATTTTATCTCTTATGAAGAATTAAAGAAATTTTATAAAGTATTTATCAAAGAAACTATCGCCATCAATGGATTTGGCATTGTAGAATCATTTAAATTGATTATTAATTCTTTATTCCCAAATATTATTATAAAATATTAATTTATTATTATTTAATTATTTCATACATATTTTTTCCAATTCTTTTAATTAATCCCTGTTGATGTAGTTGTTTTAGGGCATTTCTGATAATTCTTACTTCTGTCGCATCTACTTGGAGAAGGGAAATTACCTGAAAAATTGAGAATTGATTTGAATAATTTTCCTTTAATCTTTGATATAATCCCATTTTTCTAACTTAAAAATATCTTATATAATATTAAATGAAATTAATGAAAACTAATAAAAATTGTGTTTACTGAGAAATAATATCAAAAAAAAAAAACTTTATTATAAATAATTCTGATAAAACGCTTATTACCTAAAAAGATTGAACTACCACCACCCAATGGTGTTGGATTCTTAATTCATTGAAACGAGCTCAATGAATCGCTTGAGTCTTACAGTTTTTTCAAACGCTTGACATCCCATAGGCCCTACAGTAGAATGATGATGCATTATTGGTTATCTAATTTATCATCACTATTTACTAGAGAGAATTCCTTTTATTTAAAGATAGGATGTGAGAGATATTATTGATTTTTAAATCATTTTATTATAAAATCCATCCCATCCCTAAATGAATGGGTATTCTTTTATTTTTATGATAAAAAAATTAATCTTAAAATATGAATAAAACATTTATTTTATAAAACATTAATCTGATAAGTAGGAATAAAAATTGAATAAACTAATAGAAATGAAAAAATATGGGAAAAGTTAGAACTGTATTAATAAAGAATATTTCGAACGAATTAATTAATAAATACCCTGATATATTCACAATTGATTTTGATGAAAATAAAAAGCTTTTAGATAAATATCTTGAGATTGATTCAAAACATCTAAGAAATAGGATTTCAGGATATATCGTGAGCCTTCTAAAAATGAAAAATAAGTAAAGAAAAATTTTTTTAAATAAAAATATAACATAGTGGATATTATTGAAGGAAAATATAACGAAGATGGCTGAATTACTTCGGTTAGGATACACAATGCTTAATGAAGCGTGTCCTGAATGTAATACACCTATATTTCGAGATAAAGACGGGGAATTAATATGTGCTTCATGTAATAGAAAAATAATAATTGTTAATGAAAAGGATAAAAATAAGAAAAAGCAAGATTCAAAACATAAACAACTACATGAAATTAATCAAACAATTATTAAAGACAACCATATTCTCTTAACGAACACTTATGATATATTAGAAGAAAAAATAAATTGGCTTCTCGAAATAATAAAACAAGAAGATCAAACAGAAAAATTAAAAGAATATATATATCTATTAAGAGATTTATATAATTTGATGGAATTCTTAGGTTTTATTAATTCATAATAAGGGATTACTTTATCACTTGAAGTTCCTCCTCCTTTCTAAATATATATGCAAACTTAATTTTATTTTAGTAATATTTGCATTTCTCTAAAAGAACTTATATTATTCTAATTAAATTATATATTTATGAAAAATATGCTTCTGCCGGGATTTGAACCCGGGTCACGAGGGTGAGAGCCTCATATGCATAATCCTTAATTTGAAGTATAATTTTAAGATTGACCGAACTACACTACAGAAGCTTCAATTAATATTGTAGTCTTGATTATTTATAAACTTAGATAATTTAAAAAATTTAGTGAATTAATCCTATCTAAAGATGAGTGCTTCGGGTGAGTCCTCAACCGCGTCTATTAGGGATTGGGCAATATATCTAGTAAGACTACTTTTTAATAACATTTTTATTTTAAAAAATCAAGTCTGATGTACTTCTACACACCTTTATACAACTTTTTATTGTTATTATTTAGTAAGTACATCAGAAAAAAACAACAATTTAATCTTATTATTATCAAAAATAGCTTTTTATCACTATTTTTTACCTTGGTAAGATCCTTGAAAAACAACTTCTTAATACCTCAAAAACAATTTTCAAAAACTACTTTTCCAAGGATGACTCTAATTGGGAGGGAATAGATGTTCGTTAATAATAACTGGATGCTTTGAATCTATCTTCTGCGAATTATGATTCTAAATATATTTTATTTAGTATAGCGACAATATTCTATTTAATTGGAGATAAGGAGTTGGCTTCTATTCTTATTATTTAGAGAGAAAGAGATATGATATTAATAAAATAAGTATGAGATCCTGACTTCACCTTGACTAATGATTATCTAAACTTGATTAATCTAAAAGTGAATTCTTAAAATGATTTTCTCTGAATAACATATTTAAGTATAATAATCTAATAGAAGTAATATGGAAAAAGGAAACAAAATGTATGAAATCACAAATAGTAATAAAAATGAGGGTTTAGCGGGGATCATGTGGATATTGTTTTTTGCGATTATATGCTCTATTCTTATTTTCTTAATGTTTGAATCGGCAGATCAACTTATAGTTTCCTGGATCTGGATTGCTTTTATAGGTTGTATGGCTTTATCTATACTTCCTTTTTCTGTAATAACTTATAGAACTTATATACTTGTATATGAAAATGGAATATTGATTCAAAGACTAAGAAAAAAATATTATCCATATCATGAAATAGCTAGTTATAAATTAAAAAAGAAAAAATATGGACATTATTTGTATATTATTTTACAAAACAAACATAAAAGAAGAATTGCAGCAACAAATCTTGGTACTGCTAAATTTATTCATAATTTTCAAAATAAAGATAATTCAGATGATAGTAAAATTAAATTTCTACTGGGAGATACTATACACACAATAACAATTCAGTTAGAAATTAAAGATAACAACTTGGATATGTATAAACAATTTTTTAAAATCAATTCAGAAAATATGAAAAACTTTAGGGATGATATTCCACAATTTTTAGAAATCCTTACAAAAGAGATTGAAAAAACAATAGAACTATATAAATATTTTAAAAAGTTAATATATGCTTTTAGTAATTCAACCTAAATCTTTTAATTTTCTTACCTTTTATTTTACTTTTTTATAATCTCAATCGTTCCATCCTCGATGATATCGCTTATCTTTAGAAGTGATTGTATGAATTTCTCTAAATTTTTTTTGGTGCCATACTCTTGAGTCTGCTTAAGGATGTCTGATAAACATTTACTACAGAAAAAATAGAGTCTGGTGTCAAATGAGGTAAATTCTAAAAGATTATCGCATGAGTTACATTTCATTTTTCCAAAACACGTACAACAGAAAAATTGAAGGGTATTGTTATTCCATAACTTTATGATCTCCTCCTCGTTTAGCTTTAATCTATAAGTCGTATAGAAATCCTCAAATCTTAGGTCTTTTGAACATTTTATACATCTTCTCTCAATTGTTTTTAATTCTTCGAATTTAGCCTCATAAAAGTTAGATTCTAAATTATAAGTTTCCTCAATTTCTTCAGGATCAGGGATTTCATGACACCCAATTAGGTCTTCTTGAAATGCTTGTTCTAATGGTTCTTCATCACCATATAAGAGAATATCATGAACACATGAATCAATCTCTAATTCTTTATCCTAAAATCTCGACTAAACGCCTTATTTTTTTCGCATTTGGTTCCATGCTGTTAGCCCACGCAAGTAAACCTTCCATGCATCCCCCTGCGTTCATGATAAATTTGGAGCATTCATCTCCCTGCTTCCAATGAATCCATAAATCATATTTTTTTATAATAAAATTTTTTGAGTTAAATATCCGTTGTATTCAACTATACTCTAATATTGAATTATGTGTATTTAAACAAAAAGGGGGGGGGGTCACCTTTATAAATAATTCCCATTTATTACTAGATTCATTCCCAACTTTTTCTAAAAAAATTAACTATTTCACTTGCATAAATAAAGGTTTTAATAAATTTACATAGTGATCTCGAATAGAATATTCGGCTATATTTGTTGCTTCAGAGATTAATTTCTGTGTTAATATTGGTTTCTTTCCATATTCTTTTGTCATTAGCTTATCTGCTAAATATATTATTGCCCCAGTTAATATAAATGGATTTCTCCCACCTCGTTCCCAGGATGTTAATTTTTTCATAATTTCAAGTGATTTTTTTATTAATTTATTCTGAAACTCTTCTTTTGTCCAATCTATATCTTTTTTTATTAATCTTTCGTGTAGATCATCATGATTCATTACTTGAGTCATTAATCTATTAAGATAATCTTCACTTTTATGTGGTTTTACATTAACCATTAAATATTTTTTATATTTTAAACCATCCCTTAAAATAAGCCTTGGATTCACTCTATGACCGAATTTTTGAAAGATATTAGAAATCTCCTTTATTGTAATTGGAGCATTATGATTTTCTTTTCTTGCTGCAAAGAAAATACAAAATGCTATTAAGGATATATTATTGATAATTTTTTTTTCATTTTTAAGAATTTTTTTGTAATAATACGCAGCATTATGTTTTATATTTTTATTTAGGTTTAAATAAAGTGTTATTTTATTTAGAATATTAAAAATCCGATACTCTGTCTCATGATTCTTAATCCTCAAAAATTGAGAATAATTTTTTTTTAATCTACGATAGAGTCGTTGTTCATTAGGAGATAATAATTTTCCAGAATTATCTTTTAGATATTTCGAATTTTCATATCCAATATATGATCCTAATCCCCCAATATAATCCGTTCTATCTCCTAGGGCAACATATTGTTTACATAGATGATTATTATTATAAGAATCTTTAAAACTATAAGATGAGTTTTTAAAGAGTGTATCCATAACTAAGCCACATTCTTTGCAAATCTTCTCAGAGTTAGTATATATAATAAATCCACCACATTCAGGACATTCCTGACTATATTCTTGATGTATGTTCATTTGTCTCATAATTTAATTTCATTTTATTATTTTATGAAATGCGCGCCCGATTTATATGGATTTTTAGGTATAATTTTCCATTTAATTGACTATTTATTATATTGTATTGAAACATAATTTTAGAGAGAGAAAGAGGGATAATTGGAAGTATCTTATTTTTTTTAATTCCTTATATAAAGTCTAGAAAAAATATAATTATATAATTGAAGAAAAACAAGAGTTTTGTCAAATGTGAGTTATATTATTCTCAGAAACTAGGTAAAAAATCAGATAGAGGTAATAAAAATGGATGATAAGGTTGTGGATTTCTCAAGACCTAGTGAATAAAGAAATTTATGTTATTTATTTATATTTTATTAAAAAAATAGTTTTTTAAAAATAAAATACTCTAAAAAAATACTATCAAAAAAAAAATAAATTAAAATATATTAGATTGAATCTTATTTATTTTATTATTAAAAAAAAAATATAATATCATTTGTAAATACTTAATTATAATAATATTCAATACTATAAAATTAATAAAAATTTAAAGAATATTTTATCATTAAAATATTTTCAATTAAAAATCATATTAAATAAAAGGTTGATTTCAAGTGGTTCGTTTTACAGCAGATCATAAAGTCTATATAAAAATTCTATATTGGGGGATGGGAGGATCTGGTAAAACTACAGTAGTTGACACTTTATATAGATTAACTAATGAAACAGAACAAGATATTAAACCTACAGGAAATTTAACAAAGATTTCAATGGCAAGTGGTTCTACTTTATATTTTGATAGAGGTATTTTCCAATCTACAAAACAGAGAAAAGTTTTTTATCATGTTTATACTGTTGCGGGTCAAAGCAGATTTTCTCCATTGAGAAAGAAAATTTTTAAAGGAACAGATGGAGTTATTTTTACTGTTGATTCACAAACCCATTTTTTTGAGGATAACATAGAATCATTAAAAGAGTTAAAAAACGTTACTAGAGGTAAATTAGTCAAAGAAATTCCTTTAATTATTATGTTAAATAAACAGGATTTGACAGAAGTAATAGCAGAGGAAGACTTTAAACAAATTTTGAAGGATGAAAAATTATGGTATGAACCAGATAATGAACTTTATATTTGGAATCCAATCATTTATAAAACATGTGCATTATGGGAAAAAAAGAAAGACGTTTATAGAAGTTTCAGTGAATGTGCAAGAAGAACCGTTTTATATCAAATATATGGAAATGGTGGTGCCCCCATAGGTGATGAATATACAAAATTTTCTAAGGATCTAGATAAATAGAATAAAAATCATTATTCTAGTTTTAAAAAAGTCCCTCTTCTTTTTTATCTAAAATGTTAAAGAAATTCGGATTTTTAGCAATAATAGATTTTCCATTATTATTCTATTATATATGATCATCCTTTCTTAATTGTACACAAAATAGAGATATAGTAGGGAGTAATAATATTTTACTAAAATTTCATAAAGCTCAAAAATTTTTAGATTAGAGCCTTATGATAGATTTTCTACGATATTAACTGCTCATTCAGGAATATGAATCTAGATTCTTTAAGTTCTAATGATTTAAAAGGAGATTTTCATATCAAGATATAAGCGATAAGCTAGTGATGTTTAAAAAGATTTATGAAAAATAATTTATGTGAAAAAAAAAGGAATAATTTTATTAATTATATGTATTTTTGTGAGTTTTATCAGTTTCATTAAGCCAATTAAAGCAGAAGGATATTTTGGTTTTAATTATTTAAATATAAATAAACAAGATTATTTTTATGATGAGACTATTATAATAAATGCTTCCTGGATATTATTATATAATCAAGAAAATGAAATCTCTTACGTACAAATTAGAATTTATGATTCTCTTAATATATTAAAGTGGAATTCATCTGAATATCATGAAATGGGATTATATGAAAATGGATATGTTATCGAAAAAGTTATGAATGTTTCGATAAACAATCTTAATCTCAATTTTAGTAATCATTGTGCTTCACATATTATCACTTTATTTTATTATTTTAAATCATCAATCGAACCAATAGAAAGATATGAACATTATGGTAATTATACTATTAATATAAATAAAAAGGAATTGATTTGTGAATTAGATGGCCTAAGAGAGAATATTATTTATGGGGAAAGTTTATCATTGACTGCAAGGTTCCTTGATTTTGAAAATCAGACATATTTAGGGAATTTGAAAATAATTATTAGCACTTATTCTGATAATTTAAAATTATTAAATAGAGAATTTTATATGAATAACACTAGTCTTGTTTCTTTTTCTATATCATCAAATTTGGATTTATCAATTGGAATAAATCTTCTAAATATAACAATAGATAATTTTGATTTATATTCTCAAAAATCATTTATATATAATATATATGTAGAAAAAGCCCCAGTATTTATAGAAATAATAGAATATAAACTAATTCTCAAAGAAAATGAAGATTTCAACTTAATAATCTATCATTATTATTTTAATGGTACTTTGGAAATACCTTTAGTCAACCATTCAATTTTATTTCAAGTAAGAATTTCAGATTCTTTAATATATGAAGAAATGTATATATCGAATCTATCTGGAATTGTATATATTAATATCTTAAATAAAGATTTGACTTTCTTACAAACGTCTGCACTAATAAATATCTCTATAATAGTTAATGGAACTCAATTTTTAAATGGGAATATAACATTTTTAACTTTAGAGATTATTGAAGATTTAGCACCTTTTGATACAACATTTTTTATATCAATCCTATTCTTTTTTTTAATTTCTTCAACTATAACTCTTTATTTGTTAGTAAAACTAGTTTTATTGAAAAAAAAAAGAAGTTCTATAGAAGATATTGTATTCAGTTATTAATTTTTCGTTCAGTTAAATAGATATAGTAAACAGAATTATAATATAACTTATATTAAACTTATTCAAATATATTTACTTATTAGAACTATTGATATACCTTTATATTTATTTGATTTACGAAAATAATGAAGGATGTGCCCGACATAAACTTTTAGTTTACGTTTAAAAAAAACATTTAATTTTAGATATTAAATGAAATTAATTATAAAAAATCACTACACTCATTTCTCTTATAAATGTTTTTTTTATTATATTAATAATATACAGGATCTAGAGGATAGTCATGGTAACTAATTATTTTGAAAACTTTCTAAAAAAAGAGACTTTATTTAAGGCAGAAAATACATTGGATATAAATTATATTCCAGATAAATTACCACATCGGGAAAAAGAATTATCACTATTATCTCAACTTTTTTTATCCTTAATTACAAATCCAAATTCAACATCAAGAAAAATATTAATAACAGGAAATACGGGAATTGGAAAAACAGCCACAGTTAAAATTTTTGGAGATATGTTGCACAAAGTTGGTCAAAAGAGAGAGATTAGTATTAAATATATTCATATAAATTGCAGAAAAGAAAGAACTAGTTATAAGGTTTTAATTAACATTGTAAGAGATATTCAACAAGATTTTCCTAAAAGAGGCTATTCACCACAAGATCTCTTGGAATTTATTATAAAATCACTTCAAAATGAAGATATGCATGTTTTATTGGTATTGGATGAATTAAATTATTTAATAGAGAATGATAAAGATCTAATCTACTCTTTAACAAGAATTTATGATGATTCTTTTAATAGCCCTCAACGAATATCGTTAATTGGAATAGTAAGAGACCTATCCTGTTTAAATAATTTAGATTCAAGTACTATTAGTACGCTGCAAAATAATATAATCAAATTTAATACATATTCTATAGAACAGATTTTTGATATTTTAAAATATAGAATAAAATTAAGTTTAAAAAGTAATTCTATATCTGATGATGTAATCAAAATGTTATCTGAAATTACTTATACTAAAGGAGATATTCGTTATGGTCTTACTATTTTGTGGAAAGCTTGCAAAATAGCAGAAAATAAAGATTTAAATTACATTTCAACAGAATGCTTAAGATTAGCTAATCAAGAATCATTACCATATTCAATTCATGATATATTAAAATATTTGAAATATGAAAGGTTACTTTTCTTGTTGTCAATCACAATTTCACTAAAAAAAACAAAAAAAACAGCTGTTTCTCTTTCTGAAACTCTGGAACAATATCATATAATATGTGAAAATATTAAAAACAAACCGAAATCTTATTCTCAATTATGGAATTACTTAAATGAATTCAGAAAAGATGGTCTTGTATTAATAAAATTAAAAAGTAGAAATATACAAGGAAGAAAATCATATATCAAAATCCTAGATATACCATTGAAAAGACTGGAAAATTTAATTCTTCATAAATTAGAAACTAAAGGAATATATATATGAATGAAAGTAATATCATTAATGTAAATCGAATCGAAGATTTATTAGGATCACGAGCTAGAATAAAAATATTAAAGCTCTTAGCGAGATATAATGAATTAAATATTTCTTCAATAATAAAAAGGACAAGATTAAATCATAAAATTGTTCTAAAACATTTAAATTATTTAAAATTAGTTAATTTAGTGCAAGAAAAGATTTTTGGGCGAATTAAAATCTACCGATATAAATCGGAGAATATTAAAGCAAGATATTTAAAAAAATTTATAAAAATATGGGAGAATCTATAAAAATTCTAATATGTTCATTTAATTTTGGGATAATAATCTTAATATTAATAATTAGTTCTTTTTTTGATTTAAAAAATAGAACCGTATCCTTGAAAATATTTAAAATATTTATCACTATAGCTATTTTTACACTATTTTTTGAATTTTTTTTTTTTTTAAATAATAACTTATTTCATTTCTTAGGAATTAAATTATTGGTTTTAATAGTCGTTTTTTTTATATCATTTTTCCTATTTATTTTTAAAATCATTGGAGGTGCCGATGGAAAAGTAATTATCATTATTTTTTTAATTCATCCTTTAAAATATCTAAAGTTTTTACATATCTCTCTCTTCTATTTATTATTTTCATTAGGTTTTATTCTATACTTTTTATTCCAATTCCTTGTTGATAATATATCAGGAAAGGGTTTTTTTTTTGATGAATTCATTAGTAAATTATCCAAAAATACAATTTTAAGAAGACTTTTCCTAAAAGCGTTTTACCAATTTAATAGTTTATTAAAAATAGAAAAATTTCTTCTAAATTCTTCTATACATAAATCAAAAGAAAAAAAGATCCAATTATTAATTCATAATCGTCCACCCTTAATATTTATCATTACTATTGTATATATTACTATGCTTTTTTTTGGGGGATTTTAAATATTTTTCTTTAAATATATATTTAATCAATTCAATCAAATATAACTAAATGAATGATATGATTAAGAAGGAAGATCTAAGAAAATCACTGGATTTTTTTAGAGATATTAATTTAGATGATAAGGAATACGAATTAATATTTAATAAATTTAATTTAATTCTTAATAATTCAAATTTCCAAGGTCTAGTTGGTCAAAAAATATCTTTTAATAAAAGATTTTATGAAAATAAGCCCATTCAAGACATCCTCAGCAAATTGATAGAGGAATTAAATATAAAAGATATTAATTCTTTTTTACAGAAAATTATCAGAGACGATAAATTAACTAATTTTATTCAGGATTTTTTCCTTGAAAAAATATTATAAAAAGAGTAAGATACTTAGAAGTCAATTAATCTATTTCTTCAATTGATTTTAATTTAAATCTAATTTTTTTAATTTTTTTTTTTTTTTAATAGTATAAAGAGAAATAAAATTTTAAATTTAATAATTTTCTTTTAATTAATAGATTTTTATTTATTATATAATGTGATTCTTTAATGGAGATTGAAAAAAAAAGAGAGACTTCTTGGAAAATCCAATTAAAAAAAGAAAATCACATAATTCAATTAACTTCAGTTGAAATAAGTGGAGAAGTTAGACTTGTTAAGTTTGCTATTATGAATGAGGGAGAAAAAACAGAGGTGGAGATGAATAAAGAAGAATTTTTCAACTTTCTTTCTCTAATTTCTGCTTTTAAAGATGTTGTCATAGGAGAACTTTCAGGTGTTGCAGAAGATCAGTTTAATCTGACTTTGAATAGTAATCAAGATAGTGATGCTGGTTCATATTTCAATTCAAAATCTAATAAAAAAACGTATGAAAATACTGAAGAAGATGATTTAAATCCAAAAGATTGGGACCCCTGGTAATTCTATAATTAAGATAATTTAGTGATTTTAAATTCACATAATTTACTCTTACCACCTTCAAAGCAGCAATTAGTTTCAGTTGTATTTACTCTATATAAGGTAAATTCTCCCAATCCCGTTAGAATTCCCGTAATAAAATAACATATATACTTTGATTCACTTTCTAATTCAGAGGATATATTATGTTGAAGTCTAATCGTGATAGAATCTTCAGAAAGATTTCTTACTGTAAATTTTCCCCATCCTAAATTACTTAATAGTTCTGTAAATTGATTAACCAAATCTTCTACGGTTTTTGGTGTTAAAACATCATCCCAATTTTGAATTAATGTCCACCCCGCTTTCTTACCTAACCATACCAATAATGATTTTGCTCCTTCTCCATAAATAGAAGATAAAATATCTATTAGTTTTGGTGGGAAAAAAACAAATCTATCATTATATAAATCATACTTTCCTTTTTTATATTTCAAACCTTTTAATTTAAAATTTTTCATGATTCTCTCTTTAGTATAAAGACCTTAAATTCCTAATTTATCAATAATAAATTCAGAATAATAAATATTTGTAAATATAAATTATTAATGAATATTAATTTTTCAATTTCTTTCATAAAAATAATGGTATTTATATAGAAATCTACTAAAGTTAATATGAATGATTCAGTTCGATTTATTTATTTTAGAAATTTTTCTTGTTATTTCAACGAGTATCCTTATTTTTGCATATTCATTAATTTCCTCTGATTTTTTAAACACAATGATCTGTTGTTCTATTTATTTAATCTTATTAATACCTTTATTGCTTATTTTTGAGAATTTTAGATTATTCATACTAGAACTACAAATTTATTTAGAGATATATAATATTATCTATTATACTTGTTTTTCAATATACATTTTTATAGGATTAATATTGTTAATTCAATTAGTTTATCTCATTTTTTTTTCTTAAAATCTCATATAATAAAATTAGCTATATTTAAAATCGAAAGAGAAAAAGTTAATAAGAATATTGTTCCAGAAATTATTAATAAAAAGGATTTATAATGAAAACTTATAATTTTTAAAAAATAATATGAAGAAATTATATTGCTGATTAGAAGTATAAATAAAATTAAGAAAAGATCAATAATATCTAAGGATTTCAGAAATAGAATCGGATCATTTATATGATCTAAAAATAATAGAGATTGAGAAATTTCAGGTAGAAAGGGTAATAATGCTCCTATTGTTCCTGTAGTAATTGGGAGTATAAATAAAAATAGAAATACTTTAAATTTTTCACCTTTAATTATTATATCTAATTTTTTTTCTAGTTTTTTATGTTTATTTAAAACCTTGACAATTTCTATTATTTTATTTGAACTGAGATAAGCATTTTCTTTTAGCATATTAATGATTGAATTTATAATAGTGATATACCTATAAGATTTTAATTTTTTTTTAAAAGTTTGTAATATTTCAGTAAAATTATAAAGACCATTTAAGAAAAAACTAATTTCATATTCTAATAATTCATATAAAATTGGAATATGTTCTCTTTCTTTAATATATGCTTTAATGAAAGCTTGTTCAGGAGAAATATTTTTTTTAAGATTAAAAGCAAAACTTTCTATTAGAACTAAGAATTCATCAAGTTTCTTTTTTTCAAGATTTGAATCACTTTTAATAAAACCAACTAGGTAATGATTGATATCTATGAATTTTTTGAATAAATAATTTAATAATAGAATTAGTATAGGAACAAAGATAATAATTATGATTTTATTTAAGGATAATAACAAAAGTAAAAAACAAAATCCAATAGGAAAAAAAATACCCACAAAAAAGATAATACTTAGTTTTGTGCTTATCTGTTTTAAATAGACTTTAAAATTTTCTTCTAATGTATGAGATAAATATTCATTTGAATCATATTCTGATTGAAAATCATTTATTAGTAAATTATTTATATAATCAATAAAATCTTTAGAAGGATAGATATAATTATTTAATTCTAATTCAGGTAAATATCCACAATGTATCTTTGATAGGATTTTCTTAAATTCTTTTGAAATACTTATATTATAATTTATCATTAAATTAATAAAATTTAAACAGTTATCTGTATAAGATTTTCCTGTTTTTTGAATTAGAGAAAAATCTATTTTAATAAAATATAATAATGAATTTAAGATTTTTTCTGCTTTCTTTATTTTTTTATATAAAAATAAATTAAAATTATAGGTTATAATTAAAGAAATAATAATTGAATAAAATGTAATGATTAAAATATGTAATTTTAGAAATAAAAATGAAAAAACAAAGATGAATGTAAATATCAATATACAAATTGTAAAAGAAGCCTTATTTATATTATCATCATTAATCTTATATTTATGATTATATAATTTCTTATAATGTGTATTTAACTCTTTAAATTGTATTTTAGGTAACTTTTGTGAGTTAAAGTGTCTACAAAATTTTAGATAAAGTGAAGTAAATGTCATATTATCACTCTATGAGAATAAAATTAATATCTATCAGAGAATCCTTATATGAAAGATTAAGAAGATATTTTTTTTCAGAAATTAATTGAAAATTATTGATACTTAATCTAATTTTATAATTAGAAAATACACATCTCCATTCTTGATTCAATATAAAATTATACTGAATCTTGTATTCCATAATAGTTATATTAAAGTTAGTATATGTTTCTATTTCTTTAAAATATGATTCGTTATGATAGATTGAAATATATTCAATAGATTGATCTATATCATTAATGTTTGTTAATATTTTATCAAGTTTTTCATGAGAATCATCATATTCATTAATTAAATCTGTGAAAGGCGATATAATAAATAGAAACGAGATTAAAATAAAGATTCCAAAACCTGTGATTAATAATTTTTCAACTAAATTTGTCATAACAATAAATATATGTTAAAGATTAAAAATCCCAAGTTATTTTAAATTTATAATTACTGCTTCTAAGGAAGTAAGTTTTCTTAGAGTTTTCTAATCTCTTAACTATCGGTCTAAAAATAAATTTTAGTGAAGAATTTAATTATAATCCTCAATTTTAGTAGATTGATTTGAAAGGAAATTTAAATTTCTCTAAAAAAAGATTTTGAAATCCAAGTTAATCTGAATCTAATAATCACAAATAATAATCCTTTTTTTTTAGAAGAAATCCTTTAGGTTTGCATATCTATGATAAATTATCAAAATTTTAGTTCTTCAATACTTATTTATTTCTAACGGGAGTCATATTTTTCTGAGAAGATAGCATTTTATGTAAGTATTCTTCTAGATGAGAAGTAGAATCATATGAGATATAAGATATTTTATCAAAGAATTTGATTAATTTTACATTCCTGAATTTTTTTTCATTCCCTAAAAAGCTAAATATTTTAGTATATATTTCAATTAAACATTCAAAATCCTCTTTATTTTGATACTCAAATTTAGCTAATTTTTTAAT
Organism: uncultured archaeon; assembly: GCA_964525635.1. Taxonomy (GTDB): domain Archaea; phylum Asgardarchaeota; class Lokiarchaeia; order Sigyniarchaeales; family SOKP01; genus JAFGOA01. The sequence goes on along the minus strand of CAZGJX010000078.1, from coordinate 4,179 downwards.
TATTTTAGTCGAATATAAAGATTTTAATTGATCCCAGTCATTTCTTTTAGGATTAAATTGAAAAATAGGATAAAAAGTAACTTTACCATCATTTAGAACAATTTCATTGATTGAAAACACCTTTCGACTATTATTTCTATTTTTTTTCATAAGTATTATCAGATCCAAATCATTTAGACACACTTTATTAATCTGAAAATGATAGATAAATCTATTTATCAATGAATCAATGTCATTAGCATGAATTGTTTGAAAACCTTTTAATCCCGCAGCTAAACAATGAAACATTGCTTTTGATTCTTCTTCAGTCAATATTTCCCCTAAATAAATTAAATCAGGTGTTCTATGTAATAATTTTTTTATTAGCCCACTTTTTGTATTGATTGATTTAACTAAATCTTCTGAGGAATCTACTTTATATTTCAATTGATGTTTTCCAAACTCAATTTCATCAAGAGATTCAACGACATTTTCAACATATATTTTTCTAAATTCTTTAGGTGCCAAAAGATCTAATGCATTAATTAAAGTTGTCTTACCTGAATCTGTTGTACCTGTGACTGTGATATTAACCTGTTTTAATATACATAAATATAAAAAGGCGGTCATTTTTGGATTTAAAGTATTATTTTTTAATAAATCTTGAATTGTAAAGATATTTTTATTTAATTTTCTTATATCCAATGAAAAGTCTTGAAAATTAATTGGTTTGATATCAACTGCAAATCTACAATAAAAAAATTTATTTTTAATTACCAATTTTATACTTGGATTTGAGTGATCAAGTCTTTGGCCACTATAAAGTCTAAATAATGTTTTTAATCGCTCTATTTCTTGAACTTTAAGTGTAATTAATGTTCTACATCGACCGAATTTTTGATGATTAATATAAATCTTCTCAAGAGGAGAATCTAAAAATATTTCTTCAATATAATCGTCAATCAATAATGGAAAGATTTTTTCTAAATTTATTATTTTAATTGCAACCAATAATCCAATACTATGCTTATTTATATTTGACAATCTATATTTTTGATCAATGAATTTTACTGCTTCATTATGATAAAAATCTATTAATTTCTCAATAGAAATAATCTGATTTATGTTTGCTAAACGTAAATGATTATAAGTATCATTAAGAATTCCATTATAGAAGTCATTCTTGGAAGATTTCTCAAAAAAGATTTTTATTGTATAGATATTTTCTACTTCATTTTTAATCTTAAAGATATCACATCTATATAAATTATATTTTTCAATATCATAACTTTTAATTAATTTCCATTTTTTCAATATATTTGTCAAAAAAATAGGTTTTTTTTCTTTTGAAATAAATATATCTGAGAAGAAATACTCATAAAAATTAGAATAATTTTTAAATAAATCTCTCTTCTTATTGAAGTTATTATATTTATTTATAATTCTTAGGTTAGATAGAATACTGTTTAAATACTTTAGATTTTCAGATATCTTTAAAAAACACTTTAAACATTGATTTTTAGTTTTGATATTAATTAAATTTGAATTATAATCTCTTATTAATTTGTAAAATGAAATTGGATTGTATAAATCTATCTTTTTATTTAAATTGTGTAATGCTTCTGAAAAGATTGGACATTTTAAATCATTATAATAACATTTATTTCTTTGATTTCTAATTTTTTTTAAAATTTTTTTTATTCTTTCTAAAAAATCATGATATTCAAGAAAGAAAGAGATTTTATTTTTATTTACAATAGAATTGAATGTTTCCAATTGAATTGAATATATTTTTCTCTTTTGGTTTTTGTATAAAAACTCTGATACGCAAGAAATACAGTTGTCTTTATAGATATCTTTTTCTAAATTTTTACATTTTTCACAATTAATAGATAAGAGATTATCAGATGATTTAATTAATCTTTCTCCTTGAAAATCATTATTCCTTTTTACACTCAAATCCATATACTTTATATTATAAAATTAAGTTTTAAATTCCACGTATTAAAAGTTAATCTCTAGGAAATTTAGAAGACTATTTTATAATGATAGTTTTTTTGCTAATATTAGTAGTTTTAACTATTTTTTATAACGTTTATAACCTATCAAAAAATTTATTTAATTTAAAATATTTTTAATTCTAAAATCTAAGTGAAAACTATGGGACATCGTAAAAAATCAGCACCAAGACATGGCTCTTTAGCTTATCTTCCAAGAAAAAGAGCTGCTAATATTAAAGGTAGAATTAGAAATTGGTTAGATGATGATGAAGATGTTAATTTTCTTGGTTTTGCTGGATTTAAAGCAGGTATGACACATATCACATATATAGAAGATCAAGAAAATAGCCCTTATTATGGGAAAGAACTTATGAAACCAGTTAGTGTAATTGAAACCCCTCCTCTATTATTAATTGGTGTTAGAATCTATAATGAAGATGATTATGGTAAATACGTCATTGGGGAACTCTTTTCTCGGAAATTCAATGAAAATTTACATAGAACATTAAATCCTCCTAAAATGGAAAACTATGATTTTAAGAATATACAAAAAGAACTTTTAAAAAAGATTAATAAAACTAGTGAAATTAGAGGGATTTTTCAAACGCAACCATATAAAACTTCATTACCTCGAAAAAAACCAGATATAATTGAAATTAAAGTAAACTCTACCAATGATCCTGAAAAAGAATTTAAATATGGTTTAAAGTTATTAGGAAAAGAAATCCGGATTCGTGATATGTTAAAGGAAGGAGATCTAATTGATGTAATCGCAGTTACTAAAGGAAAAGGATTTCAAGGCCCAGTAAAAAGACATGGTATTAAAATATTGACCAGGAAAAATAGCAAAATAAGGAGAACCGTTGCATGCATAGGAGCATGGCATCCTGCAAGAGTTAGTTATACAGTTCCTCGTCCTGGACAATTAGGATTTCACCAAAGAACTGAATACCACAAAAGAATTATGCTCATAGGAGAAAATGAAGAGGAAATAAACCCAAAGGGCGGGTTTATTAAATATGGAAAAATAAGCGGAGATTATATTTTAGTCTTAGGTTCGATTCCAGGTCCTAAAAAGAGATTAATTAGAATAAGGAAAACAATAAGACCTGTTAAATCATTTGACATTAAGACACCAGAAATTATATTTATAAATAGGGAAAGTCAACAACGCAAGTAGTATAAGGAAAAGTGAAGTTAAATGGATAAAGTAAATATATATAATTTAAAAGGGAATAAAATAGAATTAATTGAGAGACCTAAAATCTTCAATTTAAGACCTAGAAAGGATTTAATTAAGAAGGCAGTCGAAGTTGCACAATGTCATAGAATACAACCTCAAGGTCGCAATAAGAGAGCAGGACTTCGGAACGTGGCTGAGGGGTGGGGAACGGGTCATGGAATGTCAAGAGCACCAAGAATAAAAGGATCTGGTTTCTCTACTGCACGTAATGTAGGGAGAGTCCCTTATGCAAAAGGAGGGCGCAGTGCTCACCCAATAAAAGTTGAAAAAAATCTAAATAAGAAGATTAACAAAGCAGTCAATAAAATCTCATTAGCATCAGCTATCTCTGCCAGTGGAAATCTAGAATGGATAAAATTAAGAGGTCATTTAGTCGATCATATTACAGAAGTTCCATTAGTTATAAATGATAAAATACAAACAATAAAACAAACATCAAAGATTTTCTCAATTTTGAATGAATTGGGATTAAACGATGATTTATCAAAAGTAAAGAAAAAGAACAAGAAAGTTAGAGCAGGAAAGGGGAAGAGAAGAGGAAGAAAATACAAAAATTATAAAGGAGTCTTAATTGTAATAAAGGAAGACTTTGGAATTGTAAAAGCGGGAAGAAATATTCCGGGAGTAGACATTGTAACAATTGATAATTTATCAGTTGAAGATTTAGCTCCAGGAGGATTATCAGGAAGATTAGTGCTTTGGACACAATCTGCTTT
>CAZGJX010000078.1:0-231 GCA_964525635.1 uncultured archaeon | reverse complement strand
AATGAATTAAATAACTATGAGGAATTGATCTAATATGGAGAGATATTATAAAATAATTAAAAAACCTCTTGTAACTGAAAAAACGTTTGATCTCATTGAGAATGAAAATAAATTAGTTCTAATTGTAGATAAATTAGCTAATAAAAGTCAGATTAAACGTGCTATTGAAAATATCTATAATGTTAAAGTTATCAAAATCAACACCTTAATAACACCAAAAGGAGAAAAAAA
>CAZGJX010000077.1:0-21607 GCA_964525635.1 uncultured archaeon | reverse complement strand
TTAATAAATTATTTTAAAAAAAAATATTAGATATCTTTGTTTAATCCATATAAGTGATAAGAGATAAAAGTTATTTAATTTAAATGCAATATAAAAACGAAAAACCCGCTATATTAATGCTTCAAGATGGAAGATATTTCCAAGGAATTGGTTTTGGAGCATCTAAAGTTGTTACTGGTGAACTTGTTTTTAATACCATAACAGGTGCTGGTTATAATGAAACTTTAACGGATCCATCCTATCAAGGACAAATTGTAGTAATGACTCATCCTCTTGTTGGAAATTATGGAGTTCCTCCATGGGAAAAAGATGAATTTGGTCTTATTAAATATTTTGAATCTGATTCTATTAAAGTAAGTGGATTTGTTGTTAATGAATGTTGTAAACACCCCAGTCATTATGAAAGTGTTAAAACATTAGATGAATTTTTATTGGAACAGGATATTCCTGGGATTGAATGGATAGATACTCGAGCTATAACGAAAATCTTAAGAGAAGAAGGAGTTCAAGTTGGATTGTTAGCTGTTTATAATTCAGGTGAAAAACCTAATATTGAAGAATTAAGAAAAATTGTTAAGGAAGCTGAAGATCCTAACCTTCGATATTTAGCTAGTGAAGTCTCAACAAAAGGAATAAAAAAATATATTCCTTCTAATCCAAGAGGAAGAGTAGTTATTCTGGATTTAGGTGTAAAGTATAACATTTTAAGAAATTTTTTAAATAGAAATTTAGAGGTAATTCTTGTACCTTATAATTATACCTATAACCAAATAATGGATTTGAATCCTAATGGGGTATTTATTTCCAATGGTCCGGGAGATCCTAAAGTATATACAAATGCAATTAATGTTTGCAAACAATTAATTGAAAATAGCATTCCAACTTTCGGAATTTGTTTAGGAAATCAAATAATTGGCTTAGCAGCTGGAGGTATGTCTTATAAATTAAAATATGGACATAGAGGGGGAAATAAAACAGTTATTAATATAGATACTCATAAATGTTATATTACACCTCAAAATCATGGTTTCTGTGTCAAAGATTTTGAAAAAGGGGGATTTAAAGAATTCCTTAAAAATATAGATGATAATTCAAATGAAGGGATAATTCATGAAAAAAAACCTATTTTTGCAGTTCAATTCCATCCAGAGGCAGCCCCTGGTCCAATAGATTCTATATATTTATTTGATAAATTTATACAACTTATGGAGATTTAAGATGCCCTTAGATAAGACAATTAAAAAAGCTTTAGTTTTGGGTTCAGGAGGTATTCGAATTGGTCAAGCAGGAGAATTTGATTATTCTGGCTCTCAAGTTCTTAAAGCCTTAAAGGAAGAAGGTATTGAAACAATTCTTATTAATCCAAATATCGCTACAATTCAAACTGATCCCGAATTATCCGATAGAGTATATCTTTTACCTATTAATGTGAAGTATGTTGAAAAAATTATTGCGAAGGAACGACCAGATGGAATTTTATTAGCATTTGGAGGTCAAACTGCACTTAATGTTGGAGTAGAACTTGCTGAAGAAGGCATTTTAGATAAATATAATATTCGTGTTTTGGGGACTCCAATTGAAGCAATTCAGGCTACTGAAGATAGGAATTTATTTGTTCAAGCAATGGACGCTTCTAAGGCTCCTGTATGCAGAAGTAAAGCGGTCACATCATATAAAGAAGCTATTAAGGCGGCTAATGAATTTGGATTTCCTTTAATGATACGAGTAGCTTACACTTTAGGCGGAAGAGGATCTGGAATAGCAAATAATATTAATGAATTTGAAAAAATGGCACGACGAGGATTGGCTCAATCAAGAATTCATCAAATATTAATTGAGGAAAGTGTTTGGGGTTGGAAAGAAATTGAATATGAAGTTGTTCGAGATGCTGCCGACAATTGTTTTATAAATTGTAATATGGAGAATTTTGATCCTTGTGGAATTCATACTGGTGAAAGTATAGTTGTTGCTCCTTCTCAAACTCTAACAAATGAAGAATATCATATGCTTCGTTCTGCCTCAATTAGGGTTATTCGAAATTTAGGTATTATTGGAGAGTGTAATATACAATATGCTCTGGATCCTAGATCTAAAGAATTTCGAGTAATTGAAGTAAATGCAAGATTATCAAGATCATCTGCTTTAGCTTCTAAAGCAACTGGGTATCCACTAGCATATATTGCGGCAAAATTAGCAATAGGTTATAATTTACCAGAATTGAAAAATAAAATTACTGGAATAACAACTGCTTGCTTTGAACCAGCACTGGATTATCTTGTTTTAAAAATCCCAAGATGGGATATGACAAAATTCCAACGTGTTGATAGACATATTAGTAGTCAAATGAAAAGTGTTGGAGAAGTAATGGCAATAGGAAGGACTTTTGAAGAAGTTCTTCAAAAAGCAATAAGAATGCTTGATATAGGAATGAAAGGTGTCGTTGCTAACAATTTAGATCCAATTGAAGATTTAAATGAATTAAAATATCAACTTAAAAATCCTACTGATTTAAGAGTATTTAGAATTGTTGAAGCAATAAAAAGGGGGATTTCTATCGATGAAATATATCGTCTCTCTCGAGTTGATAAATGGTTTCTATATAAAATTAATAATATTATTGAAATTGAAGAACAATTATCAAAAATTAACTTTTTAGAGGAAGATGACGATATTAAACATTACTTATTCGAAAGGGCAAAAAGATTTGGATTTTCTGATGGACAAATTGCTAAAATAATTAGTATAGATGCTATAACAACCAGAAGAATATTAAAAAGAAAGTATCAAATTAAACCTTTTGTAAAAAGGATTGATACTCTAGCAGCAGAATGGCCTGCTATAACTAATTATTTATATTTAACATATGCCGCTTCTGAACATGATATTGATTTCCAGCGTGAAAATCAAGAAAACCTAAGAAAATTCATTGTTTTAGGTTCTGGGACATATCGTATAGGTGCTTCTGTAGAATTTGATTGGGGATCAGTTAATTGTTTATGGGGATTAAAGAATTTAGGTGTTGATCAAGCTATTATGATAAATTATAATCCTGAGACGTTAAGTACAGATTATGATATTTGTGATAAGCTCTACTTCGAGGAACTCTCTGGAGAAAGAGTATTGGACATATGTGAACTCGAAAAAGCTGAGGGTGTAGTTGTATCAGTAGGTGGACAAATTGCCCAAAACCTCGCCGCTAAATTTTCAAAATATAATGAATTTTTTAGGAAGACAAATATTAATATATTGGGTACTCATGGAAGCCGTATAGATATAGCAGAGGACCGATCCAAGTTTAGTTATTTATTAGATCAATTAAATATAAGACAACCTCAATGGGCTACATTAACTACTGAAAAAGACGCACTAAAATTTGCAGAAAAAGTAAGTTATCCCGTATTAGTTAGACCTTCATATGTACTAAGTGGAGCTGCAATGAGAGTTTCATATGATGAAAAGACATTGAAAGATACACTTGATCTAGCAGCTTCTATCTCAACTCAATACCCTGTTGTAATTACCAAATTCTTTACTAATGCAAGAGAAATCGAAGCGGATGGTGTTTGTGATGGAACCGATGTTTTTATTGGAGCAATTATTGAGCATATTGAAAATGCTGGAATTCATAGTGGAGATGCGAATATGGTTATTCCCCCACAAACAATATCAAATGAAGTCATACAAATAATTGAGAAATATACAAAAGAAATAGCTTTAGCATTAAAAATTAGAGGTCCTTTTAATGTTCAATACTTAATAAAAGATAAAGAAGTCTTTGTAATAGAATGTAATTTAAGATCAAGTCGAAGTATGCCCTATGTCTCAAAGACAAGGGGTATTAATTTAATGAGACTTGCTGCTGAAGTATTTTTAGGAAAAAAGATTTCTGAAAAGCTTTTAAATTTACCTTATGGGAATTATGTATCTGTAAAAACTCCAATGTTCTCATTCGCTAGGCTTGATAAAGCTGATCCTGTCTTAGGTGTAGAAATGGCTTCCACAGGAGAGGTTGCATGTATTGGAGATGATTTCTCTGATGCATTAGTTAAAGCCTTAGAAGCTACAGAGCAGAAAATTCCTTTATCGGGTGGAAATGTTCTTATTTCTGTTGGTGGGGAAGAATTAAAAAAACAAGTTATACCTTTAGCATTGAAATTAAAAGAGTTAGGATTTACTATCTTCGCAACTGAAGATACTGCAGCTGTACTCAGAGAAAATGGAATATATGCTGTTCGACTTTATAAAGTTCATGAATATGGACAAGAGCCTAATATTATTGGATGTCTTCAAAATGCAGCAATAGATTTAGTTGTTAATATTCCACAAGCTACAACAATTAAAGAAAAATTTAGGACTATTATTGAAGATGAGTATAAAATTAGACGAATAGCTGTGGATTATAATATTCCTGTAATTATAAATTTAGAATTTGCAAAAGCTTTAATTAATGCTATCGAAAATATTAGAAGAAAGGAACCATCAATTAAATCACTTAATGAATACCATGAAACTTTAGAAGAAATATATTGGTAACCTCAGGATTTTTTAGTATTATCAAATAATTCTAATTAAAGTTTAAAACTGGATTAGTTAAATGAGAATAATTGATGAATTATTTACTAAAAAGAAAATTTTTTATTTTTAAACAGAGGTAACTCTTCATTTACTTCTTTCATTTTAATAATATTATTGAATGATTATTATATTAAATAAAATAGTTTAATTAGCTATATTTATTATATAAAAAAAAAAAGAAAATAATAATTACCATGATTTACAAAACTGAGAAGCCAGCTATCTTGATGTTACAAGATGGGACTTATTTTGAAGGTATAGGAATAGGAGCTCCTAAAAAAGTCACTGGTGAAATAACATTTTCAACAGTTCCGGGATCAGGTTATATAGAAGTACTTACAGATAGTACATATAAAGATCAAATTATCATTTTCACGTATCCTCTAATAGGAAACTATGGTGTACCAGATAAGATAATAGATAAATATGGAATTCCTAAACATTTTGAATCAGATTCCATCAAATTAAAGGGAATTATAGTTAATGAATATTGTAAAAAACCAAGTCATTATGAAAGTATAATGTCATTAGAGGATTGGCTTATTCAAGAAGATATCCCTGGCATTCAATGGATTGATACTAGAATGTTAACTCAAAGGATTGTTGAAAAAGGATCTCAATTAGGATTGGTTCAAGTCTTTGATATTGGTCAAAAACCTAATATTGAACAATTAAAAGAAGATGTGAAAGTTATTGAGGATCCTCTTAATAAGGAGATAATTTCAAGAGTTTCTACTAAAGAGATTAAAAAATTTATGATTTCTGACCCAAAGGGAACAGTAGCAGTCTTAGATCTTGGAATAAAAAATAATATTTTAAGGATTTTATTAAATAAAGGATTTAACGTAATTTTGATTCCCCATACGTATCCCTATAGAAATTTAAAAGAATTAGAACTTAATGGAGTATTATTATCAAATGGTCCAGGGAATCCCAATTTATTAATAGAACAAATACAGTTTGTCAAAGAATTAATCAATAATAATATCCCAACAATTGGAATTGGCTTAGGAAATATGATTATAGGACTTGCTGCTGGGGGTGAATGCTGTAGAATGATTTCTGAGCATAGAGGTGGTCGAACAACTGTAGATAATGCTAGCAATCATTGCTATATTACTTTTCAGAATCATGGTTATTGTTTAAAAAATTTTGAAAAGAATGGTTTTAAGGAATTATATCATGATAAAGATGATAAAACCAATGAGGGGCTTTATCATGAATCTAAACCAATATTTTCTGTAGCATTCAATCCAGATGCCTCTCCTGGAGCATTAGATATGAGAGATATCATTTTTAACAAATTTATAAAATTAATGGAGGTATAACTCGATGCCATTGGACAAAACTTTAAAAAAAGTAGTAATTTTAGGATCTGGTGCTGTAAGAATAGGTCAAGCTGGAGAATTTGATTACAGTGGAAGCCAAGTTTTAAAAGCATTGAATGAGGAAGGAATTAAGACGATTTTAATTAATCCTAATATAGCAACAATCCAAACAGATCCTCAAATGTCCTACAGGGTATATTTAGAGCCTATCACAATTAAATATGTTGAGGAAATTATTAAAAAAGAACGACCTGATGGAATTTGTCTAGCCTTCGGAGGACAAACAGGACTTAATGTAGGTGTAGAGCTATATGAAGCAGGAATTCTGGAAAAATATAACGTTAAGGTATGCGGAACACCTATTAAAGCAATTGAAGCTACAGAGGATAGAGAATTATTTGTTAAAGCTATGAATGAAGCAAATTGCCCTGTTTGTAAGAGTGTTGCCGTTAATAACTATAAAGATGCTGTAAAAGCTGCTAAAGAAATCGGATTTCCAATAATGCTTAGAGTTGGATATGTGTTAGGGGGTAGAGGTTCTGCTTTTATTAATAATTGGGATCAATTTGAAAGATTAGCTAAACGAGGATTGGCACAATCACGTATTAACCAGATTTTAATTGAGGAAAGTGTTTGGGGTTGGAAGGAAATTGAATTTGAAATACTTAGAGATGCGGATGATAATTGTTTTATTAATTGTAGTATGGAGAATGTAGATCCATGTGGTATACATACTGGTGATTCTATAGTGGTAGCTCCTGCTCAAACTCTAACTGATGAAGAACTTCAAATGTTAAGATCTGCTTCAATCCGAGCAACTAAAGGTGTAGGTGTATGTGGAGAATGTAATATACAATGGGCATTAGATCCTTTTAGCAAAAAATTTAGAGCTATTGAAATAAACGCAAGATTATCAAGATCATCAGCTTTGGCTTCAAAAGCAACTGGATATCCATTAGCTTATATAGCCGCTAAAATTGCAATTGGATATAAATTACCTGAGTTATTAAACCAAATTACACTTAAAACTACCGCTAATTTTGAACCTGCAACTGATTATATGGTTCTGAAATATCCTCGGTGGGATTTAACAAAATTTGAAAGAGTAGATCGACGTATAGGCCCTCAAATGAAAGGCGTTGGGGAATGTATGAGTATTGGGCGAAGCTTTGAAGAAGTATGTCAGAAAGCTATCCGTATGTTAGATATTGGTTTAAAAGGTTTTGTTGGAAATAACCTTGAACCTATAGAAGATATTAATGAATTAAAATATGAATTAAGAAATCCTACAGATTTAAGATTCTTGAGAATAGGAGAGGCAATTAAGCGAGGAATCTCTATTGATGTAATTTATGAAAGATCAAAAATAGACAAGTGGTTTCTTTATAAATTAAAAAATATAATAGATATTGAAAAAGATATTAAAGAATTAGATTTTCTAAAATCAAATGATGATGAAAAACAATATTTATTCAGAAAAGCTAAAAGATATGGATTTTCAGATGGGCAAATAGCAAAAATAATTGGTGTTGACACTCCTACTATAAGGAGATTACGTAAAAGATATAATATTTTACCATATGTAAAACAGATTGATACATTAGCAGGACAATGCGTCCCTAAAAGGCAATATTTATATTTAACCTATTGGGGAAATAAACATGATATTGACTATAAACAAGAAGAAAGGGATAATTTAAAAAAAGTTATTGTTTTAGGATGTGGAACTTATAGAATTGGAAGTAGTTGTGAATTTGATTGGGGAAGTGTTAATTGTTTATGGGGGCTTCAAAAATTAGGAATAGACAAAGCAATAATGATTAATTATAATCCTGAAACGGTTTCAACAGATTATGATTTAGTTGATAGATTATATTTCGAAGAATTATCTGGGGAAAGAGTTTTAGATATTTGTGAGCTCGAAAAATCTTATGGAATTGTTTTAAATGCAGGTGGACAAATAGCTCAAAATCTTGCTGCTAAATTTTCTAAATATTCCGAATTTTATCGTAAAGCTGGTATAAATATTTTAGGTACTCATGGTTCACGGGTTGATATGGCAGAAGATCGCTCAAAATTTAGTAATTTATTAGATCAATTGAATATAAAACAACCTGAATGGAGTATATTAATAAAAAAGGATGAAGCACTTCATTTTGCCAATAAAGTTGGTTATCCTGTTCTTGTAAGACCTTCTTATGTGTTAAGTGGTGCGGCTATGAGAGTTTCTTATAATGAAAAAACATTGATAGATACATTGGATTTAGCAGCAGCAGTCTCCCAAGAGTATCCTGTAGTAATAACAAAATTCTTCACAGATTCACGAGAATTAGAATGTGATGGAATATGTGATGGTGAAAAAGTACTTATTGGTGCAGTAGTAGAACATATTGAAAATGCAGGTGTTCATTCTGGTGATGCTACAATGTCAATTCCACCTCAAACCGTTTCAAATGAAGTTATTCAGACAATTGAAAAATATACAAAAGATATAGCTTTAGCATTGAAGATTCAAGGACCATTTAATATTCAATATTTAGTTAAAAATGGAGAAGTATTTGTTATAGAATGTAATTTACGTTCTAGTAGAAGTATGCCTTATGTATCTAAAACGCGTGGTATTAATTTAATGAAATTAGCTGCAGAAGTTGTTATGGGACAAAAAATACCCGAAAGATTATTAAATTTACCCTATGGTGATTTTGTTGCTGTTAAATCTCCTATGTTTTCTTTTATGAGATTGGATAATGCAGACCCAATCCTCTCAGTAGAAATGAATAGTACTGGTGAAGTTGCTGTAATTAGTGAAGATCTACCAAGCGCTTTAATGAAAGCTCTTGAAGCCGCAGAACAATTTATTCCTATTGAAGGTGGTAATGTATTAATCTCTGTTGGTGGTGATAAATTAAAAGAACAAATCATACCAATTGCTAAAAAATTAATAAATTTAGGATTTACGATTTTTTCCACAAAACATACAGCAGAATCTCTTAAAAAAAATGGAATTCCAGCTGTTAGATTGTATAAAGTTAGTGAACGTGGAATGGAACCTAATATCAAAGAATGTCTTCAAACTGGAAATATTAATATGGTCATTAACATACCTTTACCAACTACCATAGAAAAGAAATTCCGTCAAATAATAGAAGATGAATATCAAATTAGAAGAATGGCAGTTGATTATAATATACCCGTTATAATCGATTTACAGTTAGCAGAAGCACTTGTAAATGCAATAGAAAAAGTAAGAACAAGAGAAATATCAGTAAAATCTCTAAATGAATACCATGAAACTTTAAAAGAGATTTATTGGTAATTTTAAAATTATTTATAATTTTTATTGATTATTAATCTCAAATAGATAATAATTGAATTAATTTTAGAAAAATAAATATTAAGGATTAGCTAATTCTAGAAATCCAAGTTGTCTTAAATCAATAATATTCGCGATTATTTTCTCTTTTAGTTCATTTGGTTTATCAGCTATTATATAATTTATCAATTGACTCATATGAAACATTCCTGTTTTACTTTCTAAGTTCTTTGCCATTTTTATTATATATTCTTGAAAGGAGTTCAATTCTTTTAACGATGCCTTTTTACTAGTACAGTGAGGATAAATTAGAGAGATATTGAAATATTTGTTGATCAAATCTATGGAATTTTGAAATGTTGTGATTTTACCATGAAATTGTTTTAATTCGGTATTAAATCTTGTTTCAAATTCTTCAATAAAGCCATAAAATGCATTTTCTAGGAGATTTGATGGATCTGAATTTAATATTATAGCAACGCGAATAAACTCCCCATCCTTAATAAGGATTTTATAATGTTCATAATCCAATAAAGTTGAGCCTTTCGAAGTTTGAGTTGTATCGAATTTTTTAATTTCATATTTAAAAGAAGTCATAGCTTGTAGAAATCCACCTATAAGATCTCCATCCATAGTTTGTTCACTAAAATTATGTGAGACTATTGCAGAACCAGTTTCTTTATGAATAATTAAGATTAAGTCAATATTTAAAATATCAGAAAATATTTTCGTCTTTTCTTTCCACATTACTATTTGTTTATGTTTTCTTCTTTTTAGTATAATAACAGAAGATGCTATTACTAATATAGAACTGATTATAACAATAAGATATGGCAAGAAATCAAAAAATATTTGTATTCCTGAAGGAGTAATTTCAACCATTACTGTATCATATCCTATTTGTCCTGTAGAGGTTTGATATTGAATAGTAATATTAAACACACCAATAACAGAAGTCTTTAAAGAATATTGTATTGTTGCATCACTTTCCCAGGTATCCCAGCCGCTAGAAATATCATTTAAAAAGATTCTGTAAAACCCGTCACCAAAATCATCAGTAATAATCCATTCAATTACTAATGATTGACCTTTTTCTATTTTATGATCAATAGGATGATTAATTATCGGATTACCATCTTCTATTACAACTGTCACAGTGTCATTAATTCCATATACTTTAAAGGTATCATAATATTCAATTGTATAGTAAAATGTTCCTGGAGAATTACGATTAATTGGCATATGAATAATAGTATTATTGTCCCATGGAGTCCAATCTCTCTCAAGAATTATATCATTTATAAAAACACGATACATTCCTGCTCCTACATCATCAGTGATGATCCAATCAATAGTCTCGGTCCCAAACTTGGTTGTTTCAATATCAGTTGGATAATTCACAGAAGGTATATTATGAGTAATTCTACATTTATAAAATATATCATAAAAATCACTTACTGAGTTTTTACATCCATTATAATCTGTTCTATCATTCCATACTACATGAACATTATTTGAACCATCTATAGCAATTTTAGGCCAAGATGATTCTGCATCACTTTCAGTAGATATTATATCTGTCAATGTCCAATCTTTTATAGTATTATTCCATTGTTTATAAAAAATATCATAATTCTCCCCTGCACTTTTACATGCAGAATAATTTGTTTGGTCATACCATGCTATATGTATATTTCCTAAAGAATCTATAGCAATTGAAGGACAAGTAGAATAATCAGTACTCTCAGTAGAGACTACCTCAGTAATCGTCCAATCTTTTATAGTATTATTCCACTGTTTATAAAATATATCAGATTCATCTCCAGAACTATTTAGGGGCGTTATATCTTCCCAAGTTATATGTACATTTCCTAGCACATTAGTAGTAATTGAGGGATTATAAGAATTTTTATAACTTTCAGTAGAGACCACCTCTGTATTCGTCCAATCTTTTATAGTATTATTCCACTGTTTATAAAATATATCATAATCTTCCCCTGCACTTTTACATGCAGAATAATTTGTTTGGTCATACCATGCTACATGTATATTTCCTAAAGAATCTATAGCAATTGAAGGACAAGTAGAATAATCAGTACTCTCAGTAGAGACTACCTCTGTATTCGTCCAATCTTTTATAGTACTATTCCACTGTTTATAAAATATATCATAATCTTCCCCTACACTTTTACATCCAGTATAATTTGTTTTATCTTCCCAAGCTATATGAATATTATTTAAACTATCAATAGCAATTGAAGGGATTTCTGAACTATTTGTACTTTCAGAAGAGACCACCTCAGTATTCGTCCAATTTTTTATAGTACTATTCCACACCTTATAAAATATATCATAATCTTCCCCTACACTTTTACATCCAGTATAATTTGTATTATCATTCCAAGCTATATGAATATTATTTAAACTATCAATGGCAATTGAAGGATAAAGTGAATCACTTGTACTCTCAGTAGAGACCACCTCAGTATTCGTCCAATCTTTTAAACTATTATTCCACTGTTTATAAAATATATCAAAATCATCAGATATTTCACTACATCCTGTATAATTCGTTTTATCTGCCCATACGACATGTATATTTCCTAAAGAATCTATAGCAATGGAAGGCCACAGAGAAGCTTCAGTACTTTCAGATGACACTACTTCTGTTGTTGTATAATTATATAAAGAACTCTTTAAGTTAATGGGTAAAGCTTCTCTATTATTCTTATCAATATCACTTGAAATATTATTGCTCTGTATGATATAAATATTAATTGATATAAAAAGAATTAAAAAAATTATGATAAAATGTTGCTTAAATTTATTTTTATTCATTGGTAAAGCTCTATACAAAAGGATAATAAATCGAAAAGATTTTGATGATATATTTGGATAAATATAATAATATGTAATTAAATTTATTTATTTTTAATTTTCTATGCTAAATTCTTAGTATAAATATTCAATTTATATCACTTAATTTCTCAATATTAAAAAACATTTATAATAAAAACTGAAATTTATATTGTATCTCTACAAATAATTGTTTTTGAAAATATAATTAGATGATTAGTTGTTGATGATAATAATCTCATAATTATAAACTTAGAATTTACAAGAACTTTAATTAATACTATTGAAAATATTAAAATCTTCTTATTAAGGATAGATAAATTTAACTTATTGAAATTTCAAGAGTTCTATATTTCTTAATAATATTCACATCGAAACCCATTTCATTAAACATTACTTTCAACAAATTTTTAAAGGATTTTTTCAATAAATTTGACTGAAATTGTATTTTAAATTTATTAATTGATATTTTTTCTATCCTGCAAAAACTTTCATTCAATCTCATTTCATCTTGTCTAATACTATTTTTGATGAATTCATTACAGATGTGAAAATAATCAGAACAGGACTTAATTTCCATATAGTTGAAACCTACCCTTATTTTAGGATCTATTCAATTTAATTCTATATTCAATTATTAAAATTGCTATAAAATTGTAAAAACACCCAATCTATATAATGTAGGTTTGTTGTAAATATATTTCTATTTACTTTTATAAGAAAAAATTTGGTCGATCAGAGTATCTATTTCCAATTGTGTTTCATCAGAAATTTCCATATAACTGTGAATTGAATAATCTAAAGACTTAATTAATTCCTTGGATTGTGATAATTGTTCGATAAGACTTTCTAATTTAGATAAGGCTGGATAGGATTGCCCTTTAAACACATATCCAAATATAAATTCTTTATAAGAATGTAGAATTATCATATATTCACCGTGCTTTATACGATCAATAGATCCTGAAGAAGAGAATGCTTCTTTTCCAAACATATTAATAGCTGAAATAAAACCTGCTATAAGATTTTCATCAATTTTAATTTCTTCGAATGCTTTACTGTAAATACAATCTCCTTTGTTACTATTTAATATAACTAGATATATTGGAGTATCTATAACTCTTACTTGATCAGATATTTTAGACCTAACCATTTTAGAGAATAAAAAATCATTTCTTGATTCATTTATTCTTTGTTGTAAAGGTGTATTTTTTTTAATTTTTTCTTCTAAATCATTTAAGTTTTCTAATAATGAGTCATGTTCATTTGATATTTTATTTGCTAGTCGTTTTAATCCATGGTCATTTGCGGTATTTTGAGCTTTCATTAAAAATAATCGCGTATTATTAATATCTAATTGTAGTAATGATATTTTTGCTTTAAAGAAGTATGTTTCTGCTAATAAATCATAAAAATATTGAGATTGTGCAATTTCAAGTAATTTATCAGAAAGAATTACAATTTCTTGAATAATTGTTGTATCTCCTGTTAATTCTAATTCATTTATTAATACTTCACATAAATTTGTCATTGCTTCGATAGTTATTTCATGATCAATAATATCTTCCTTGGTGATTTTTTTAAGAACTGTTCCTGCTTTCATCTTATCCATTAATCGACTGCTTGATTTTAATACAATTGCTTTATCCAAACGATACATCATTTCATATTGTCTCATTTCTGGATATTTTTGGCTTAATTTATATAATTCATCAAGGTAATACTCTATGTCCTTACATTCATTATTTTCAACCAAAAGAACTATTATATAATGAAGAGTTTTTATTATTGATACACTAAAATTTAGATAATGAAATAGATATTGTTCATTATTGTTTAATAGTTCAAATGCTTCTATTAAATATTTTTTTGCGGTATGAAAATCTCCTAGTTCTCCATATATTTTTCCAATTGTAGTTAAATATGCAGGTTTAGAAACATTATCTTCTTTAACTTCAGGCATTTTTAATATTTTTTCATAATAAGCTAAACCATCTTTAAGTTCACCTTTCTGAGTATATATATTTCCAATGCTATAATAAGACTGTGCTATTAAATTTTTATAACCTGTTTCTAATCTCTTCTCTAGACTTTTTTGAAAATACACTAATGCTTTATCAAGAAATCCTTTTTTAAATAGACAATGACCCATAATATCATAACACATTGAACTTGAATGTTTATAATCTCTCGGTTCTGAAATTGAAAGACATCTTTCTGCATATGATATTGCTTTATCTAAATTTCTAAGTTGATATTCAATTCCTCCTAAATTAATTAAGTTCCATATAATTCCAACTTCACAATCTAGTTCTTCAGCAATTTTAAGGCTTTTTTCTAAGTAATTTTCACCTTCCCTAAATTTACCTACGCCCATTGCTAAAGATCCCCAATTCAATAAGGACCATAACATACCATATTTATTATCAGCTTGTTTTCTAAGTTCATAGCTTTTTTGAAATGATTTAATTGCCTCAAACATCTTAAATTTTTCAGCAAAAGCACGACCCTTTAGAAATATTAAATAAGCTTTTCTTTCTAAGTAAAGGTTATTATCTTTATTTTCAATTTTTTTTAATAGAGTAATTCCTTTTTTAATTGATTCCATTGCTTCATCAAATAATCCTAAACAAATAGTATTTTCAGTTTTCCCGATTATTCCGTCAATCTCTCGTATCACATTCTTTTTTTTCTTCGAATCCTTGATCAATTCTTCAGCAAGACTTCGTCCTTTTTGAAATTCACCTTTATCGAGATGTATAAAAATTTGAATATATTTTTTGACTAAAATTTCATCCTCAGATAAAGATCTTTTTTTCTTAATTAGATTTAGTTGTTGCAAAGCTTTTACATATTTTCCTTGTGATAAGAATTCATTAAATTGTAAATTTCGTTTTTCTGACATTTTTTAGTATCGTACAAAACATAAAATATATTATAAATTCACTTTATTATTCTATAAACTATATAAATTCAAATTTATAATAACTTTACTTTCTAATATTTTTGAAAAAAAAAAATCAATTATTTAATCTTTAAAAAATGTTAAATCTAATATATTTTACAGAAATAGCTATTTAACCATATCTCTTTTTCTAAAGATATTCTTTCTAAGCTTATTATAAGAAAATTTGTTCAACTAACATATCTATCTGATTGTGAATATCATCAGGAATTTCTGTGTAACCTCTAATTGCCCATTTTAAAGAATTAATTAATTTCTCTGAGTTTGATAATTCTTCAATTAAATTTTCTAATTTAGTTATTGCTGAATAGGATTGACCCTTAAACACATATCCAAATATAAGCTCCTTATGAGAATGGAGAATTATTAGATATTCTCCATGTTTTATCCGATCAATCGATCCTGAAGAAGAAAATGCTTCTTTTCCAAACATGTTAATAGCTGAAATAAAACCTGCTATAAGATTATCATCAATTTTAATTTCTTCGAATGCTTTGCTATATATACTATCTCCTTTTTCGCTACTTAGAATTACCAGATAAATTGAAGTATCTCTTTCTATTATACTATCTGATATTCTAGACCTAACCATTTTAGAGAATAATAATTCATTTCTGGATTCATTTATTCTTTCTTGCAAAGAAATTTTATTCTTTTTCCTCTCTTCCCATTTATCTAAATTTTCTAATAGAGAATCGTGTTCATTTGATATTTTATTTGCTAATCGTTTTAATCCATGTTTATATGCAGTGTTTTGACCTTTTATTAATAATAATCTTGCATTATTAATATTTAATTGTAGTAGTGAAATTTTAGCCTTAAAGAAATATGTTTTTGCTAATAAATCAAATAAATTTTGATGTTGTGCAATTACAAGTAATATATCTGAAAGTGATACTATTTCATGAAAAATCTTGTTATCGCCAGTTAATTCTAATTCATTAATTAACACCTCACATAAATTTGTCATTGCTTCGGTAGTTATTTCATAATCAATAATATCTTCTTCTGTAATTCTTTTAAGAATTGCTCCAGCTTCCATCTTATCCATTAATCGATCACTTGATTTTAAAACAATTGCTTTATCTAATCGATATAATTGTTCAAATTGTTTTATTTCAGGATATTTTTGGCTTAATTTATATAATTCCTCTAAATAAAAATCAACCATATTAAATTCTTTACCTTCTGCTAAAATAACAATTAAACCATGAAGAGTTGTCGTTATTGATAAAGAAAAATTTTGATAATGAAATATATATCCTTCTTTATTTTTTAATAGTTCAATTGCTTGTGTTAAATATTTTTTTGCGGTAGAGAAATCTCCGAGTTCTCCATGTATTCTTCCAATTGTTGTGAGATATGCTGGTTTAGAAACGTCGTCTTCTTGAACCTCTGGCATTTCTAATATTTGATTAAAATAATCTAAAGCTTCTTTAAGTTGACCTTTCTGAATATAAATATTTCCAATTGTATAAAAGGATTGTGCGATTAAATATTTATAACCTGACTCTATTCTATTTACCAAACTTTTTTGGAAATAATATAGAGCTTTATCTAACTTTCCTTTTTTATTTAGACAATGTCCAATAATATCATAACAACTAGAACTTGAGTGTTTATATTCTTGTTTTTCGGTAATTAAAAGACATCTTTCTGCATATGACATTGCGACATCTAAATTGCTAAGTTGATATTCAATACCTCCTAAATGGATTGAAGCCCATACAATTCCAACTTCACAATTAAGTTCTTCTGCTATTCTCAAACTTTTTTCTAAGTATTCTTTACCTTTTTGGAACTCTCCAATGGACATTATTAATGAACCAGAATTTAATAAAGACCATAACATTCCATATTTATCATTAATTTCCTTCCTAAGATAATAACTATCTTCGATTAGTTTTATGGATTTATGCATTTCTGTTTTCTCAGCAAAAACACGTCCCTTTAAAAATTTTAAATACGCTTTTCTTCTTATGAATTCTCGACTATTTTTATCCTGAAATTTCTCTAAAACTGTCTTTCCTCTCTTAATTAAATCTAAGGACTTTTCAATTACTCCTAAACAAATTGTATTTTCAATCTTTCCAATGAATGCATCTATTTCCCTTAAAATATTATTTTGTTTCCTTGATTCTTTAATCATTTCATCAGCAAGGGTTCTTCCTAGTTGAAACTTACCTTTATCAAGATAAAGAAAAATTCTTGCATATTTCTTTATTAAAGATTCATCATCAGATAATTTCCTCTCTTCTTCGATTAGTTTTATAGTCTCTAAAGCAGACTGAAATTTCCCATGAGATATATATTCATTTACTTGTGAGATTTTTTTATCATCAGGCATATTAGCTAAATATATATAAGATAAATAGTATTTTTAAATTCCCATTATTTCTTTAAATTTATAAATTTATATAAAAAATAAGTTACTTACCAAAATCTACATATAGTAATATTCTCAATAATTCTGATATATTTGGGTTTATTTTCCCACTAAAAACACCAAAAAGAACATAAATCTTAAATAATTAAATTAATTTCTTTTTTTAATGACCTTAAATAATACTAATATGGAAAATATAGTTATTAATTATTTAGCTGTAGCTCTAGCTGCTGCTAACGTAGTAGTATTATAAGTCAAGATAGCTTTTCCTGACTTTTTCTTCTATTTATTCTTAAGGATATGATATCTTGATTTAGGGATCAAATTGTTTTAGAGAGGGTCAGTTTAAAAAGCACTTAGATAATAAGGTCTAAATTCAAAAAGAAAAAGTGAAAAAAAATGCAATCAAAGAATTTAGATATAGATTTTAATAATTTAGGATTTGAACTAACCCAAACGGAATTTATGTTTATCTCAGACTATAAAGATAGTAAATGGGATGAAGGTAAGCTAATTCCTTTTGATAATATAGAAATATCTCCAGCAGCAAATGTTTTCAGTTATGGCCAAGGAATTTTTGAGGGAATGAAAGCATTAAAAACGAAGGATAATAAAATTGTTTTATTCCGTCCTGTTGAAAATGCTAAGAGATTTAATAAGAGTGCTTCTAGAATTGCAATGCCTTGTTTTGACGAAGATAAGTATACTGAGGCAGTTAAGAGAGTCATTTTATCTAATAAAGAATTTATTCCTCCTTACAATACTGGTGGATCTTTATATATTAGACCAATAATGATTGGAAGTGGTCCTATGCTTGGAGTGTGTCCAGCGAAGGAGTTTAAAGTCATAATTTTTTGTTCACCCGTTGGCTCTTATTTTTCAAATGGATTTAATGGAATCGAACTTTTAATTTCAAAAAAATATACCCGTTCCAGTCAAGGAGGTACAGGATTTTCAAAGATGTGTGGTAATTATGCAGGAACAATGAAACCTGCAATTGAAGCAAAAAAACAAGGATACGATCAAGTTATCTATTTAGATTCTATTAATATGAAATATATAAATGAAGTTGGTGCTGCTAATTTTTGTGCTATAATTGATGATACACTTGTTACTCCAAAAATGGATGGAACAATACTAGAAGGAATCACACTAAAGTCTGTCCTTGAATTAGCAAGAGAAAAATTAAATATGAAAGTTGAGGAAAGAAATATTTCATATCAAGAAATTTTTAAAGAAAATTGCACAGAAACCTTCTGTACTGGGACTGCAGCAGTTATAACTCCAATTGGTTCAATTACATGTGAAGGAAAAACTAAAATCTACAATAATAAGCAACCAGGAGATATAACTAAGAAATTATATAAACTTCTCATTGGTATTCAAAGATTAGACATTAAAGATGAATTTGGCTGGGTTGAGATATTGGAATAAATATTTTATATTTGTAAAACTAAATTTCTTTTTTTTTTTTAATACTCTATAATATAATAATGAATAATAAAATCTTATTAGAATCCTGATTTTATAATATTTATCTTCTTATTTTTTCACTATGAAGTAAAGATCATTATCTATTAAATATCCCTCATCTGCATCATAAATTTCCGTAATAAAAATACTTGATTGCGTTTGTATTAGTTCAATATTACTATTATCATCATAAAGGTCAATTGTATCAAATAATTCCGAAATTTCCATTATTTTTTCTGAATCTTTCTCAAATCTAAGGGTTAACTTAATAGGATTTGGAGAAGAATTTACTACATTATACTGTTCTTCTTTAGTATTTTTAATTATTTTAACATATATCTTTCCCTCTTTATCTATATTCTTAATCAATTCTAATAATTCTTTTATGGTTAATTTCATGGTTTTTATCAGTTTTGCAGATAATTCTTTCAAAATTTACATTAATAAAAAATAAAAAGGAATCCTCTTATAATTTTTTGATATCTTAAATTTATCCCAATTTGAAAATTAAATGACTCTATTAATTTTATAAATTCCCATCTTATATATAAATAGAAATATTGAAACGAAAATTTTAAATATTTATAAAAACCTCATTATTTCTAATAACGGGTTTAAAAAAGAATTTAAAGACACTTATGACTAAGATTTTCCTCGAATATGTAAAGGCCTTGGATGAAAATAATATTACAGAGGAAAAATTAGAAGATCTTTTTAAAGTTCTACTAGAACAACTTAGTGAAAAATTAGATATAGATCCAATAATAGATAACGTATATATCAATAAAACAAAGGATATATTCAATAATATTGATATTTTTTCATTTGGTGTTCAACGACAATATCAAAATGCATCTCTGACTCTTAAGCTATCTACTAAATATCAAAAGTTTTATCCTTTTATCTTATTGAGGGAGATCTATTATTGTTTCTTACCTATAGAAATATATGAAAATAAAGCAATTAAAATATTTATTAATCAAATTGTTGAAATTAAACTAAAAAAACATGTAACATATTCCGAATGGAGTAAATTAATTAAAGAGAATATAGTTGATCATGACTTTTTAGATGCTCAATTTGATCGTCTTGGAAAATTTTTACAATCCCAGACAAAAGATCATGAAGGTCCAATTAATTTTTTTTTTAATTATGTAAGAAAAAATCTTAATATCTTAGAAGATAATACTACTGATTTTTATGATGATTTATTTAACCAATTCATTTTTAAGACCTCGAAATCAATGAGAGATGAAGATATAATAGAAACTATCCGAATTTTAATTGAAATTTTTTATCGACTCAAATCATATCGAGCTCTCTACGAATATAAGGAATATTTTTCAAAATTTAAGGATGATGGTACAATTGAGACTGGTCTAAGTTTAAGGAAATTTACACAAAACTTTCGATGGATAAAAAACTTTACATATATATCCCCCTCATATAAAATTAATCATTTTCAAATGGGGGTAATTCCATATATACTTAAATTAGAATTCCATCCAAATCTCACAAACTATAAAGTAAGGAAAATAATAGAACTATTACCCTTTCTTCAAAATGTCAGAATTTCAGAAAACGGATTTTCAATCCAGATTATAGGATATGAAATCCTCCCAGAACCATATTTAAATGATTTTGCTTCATTATTGCTAAAATTCCAAGAAAATGGTTATATTACACAAATAGCTTGTATTGAATGTAATTATATTGAAAATAATTTGAACTTAAATTATTTCAGAGAATATCATAATCAGAATCTCTTTATTAACAAGAATCATAGAAATTATAATAAACAATATGAAATTAATTTTACTCATCATTTAGGAAAAAAAAAGGATTCAATTACCTTAACTCTTTTAGATTTTTTAATTTTAGATAGAATTAGATATTATTCCATTACTGGTTTTGGATTTGAACCGAATAGAGAATCAATTAAACAATTAAAATCTGATTTAATGAACGAAATCCTTAGTCAAGCCGCCTCAATTAAGAATCTTAAAAAAAAGTTTAAATTCTTACACAATAATCTAAGTCTTAAAGACCATTTTCTTAATTTATTAGATTTATTTAAGAGTTCAAGTTCATTTTATCTTAAAGAGTTTTTAGAAAATATCATATTATTAGGTGAACAAATTCAAGATCTAATTTCAAACCATTCAGAAATATACAATCTTTATTCTTTTCAAAATTTCTTAAAAAAATATGATATATCATTATTTTCTCAATATATATTTCAAGAAAAAATAACAAAAACATTCATTCATAAATTAATACCATTATATTTTAATGATAAATCAGAATTTATCAAAGAAATTGAAAAATATGAATTTTTTTCCTCAATCTTAAAGTTTTGTTTTAATTTAAAAATATTTAGTCTTAAAGCTATTAAAAAAATAGCCAAACATCAAGATACAGCAGAAATCATCTATTCTAAAAAACAAGAAAAATTAAGTGATTTGTATGAATCCTATAAAATTCAAGAATTAACAAATGAAAAAATAGAGGAAATAATTGAAAAATATATTCAAATTGAAGCTCCACTAATTAAACCTATATTAATTAACACAATTCCCACAACACATTTCGCAAAATATCATATATCATTAACCATCAGAGATACGATTCAATCTCAAGAAATAATTGATAATTTAAAATCCTATTTCCCTCGCTTCTCTCTTACTCGTGGGTATGATATAATTTCAAAA
>CAZGJX010000076.1:0-21759 GCA_964525635.1 uncultured archaeon | reverse complement strand
TACAAAAATAAGCAAAAAAAATGAAAAAGATTAAGAGTAAAATTTACTCAATTATAAACATCAGTTTTTTTTTTTATTTTGAATAAATATTAAAGGATTTATGTCTAAACCTTATTCTAGAATGTTACTATTGGGACTCAGTAATAGTGGAAAGACCTCAATTTTAAAATATTTTCAAGGATTCCGTAATTTATCCTCTTTTTCTGAAATAAAACCTACTATTCATATTGATTTTATTAAGTATCAAGCAATTGATCAAGAATATATTGTTTGGGAGTTTGGTGGTCAAAAAGAATACATAAATGAATATTTAAAGAATTTCTATAGTTATTTGGTTAATACGAAAAAAATTTTATTTGTAATTGATATACAAGATAAAAAAAAATATGCCCCATCTCTTGATTTTTTACAGAAAATTGTTAATTTATTGATCAACAATGATTCTAAAATAGAAGTTTCTGTATATTTACACAAATTAGATCCTGATTTAAATCAAACCCACCCCGAGATAACCAAACAAAAAATTGATAATCTTATAAGAGAAATTATAAAAATATTTCCTAGAGATTATAAATATAATATTTCTAAAACTTCTATCTATATGAAATTTAAAGAACATAAAGTTAAATCTTAAATTGTTAATTCGATTAATTTTTGGAGTTGAATTTAGTATTATCAACAATGAGGACTTTTTTTAAATATAAATTAGAATTACTCCTTTAAAAACTAAGTTTTTAATATAATGGTTTTTTAAAAAGAATTATCGTTTCTCTTTGTGTTGAAAGCAAATTTAAAAATATCAATTTTTATTAAAAGATGGACAAATATAAAAAACAATCCAAAAATTTAAAGATTTTAGTTATTATAATTTTGGTATTCCTTACATTATCTCTACCAATCTCATTTTTATATCTCTTCATACAAAATATTACAGATTTTGATAGTTTATTAAAAAATTATATTTCATCCAATAGTTCAATTTTTGTTCCATGGTTTTCAGATATCAATATTTTTTGGTTTATTACAGAAAAAAATGCTAAAATTTATTTAAGCCTTGGTCAAGTGATTGATTTTTTTATTCTTATTAATCTAGCTAGTTATTTTGAAAGATTATTTTATCAATATATAAAAAAAAGTTATATTGAAGGATATTTATATGAATATGATATTTATTTCCCTTGCTCTTATGATAATTTTAAAAATCTTGATAATAATTCTAATAATTTTGATTTAAATGATAATATTGGGTATTTATTTGAATTTCATCATTTAAACCAAAAGAATAATGAAAACTTTAATAGCATAAATTATGAGGAATTTAAGGGAACTATAGGTGAGGAAAAATTCCGGTATAAACTCTTTCAAAATGAAATTTTCTATTTTTTTCTTATTTTTTATAAAAAACATTATTATTTTTTGCCATATTTCTTTCCTCTATGTTCTTGCTTCTTCTCTTTTTTAACTAATTATTCTAGAAATTTAGAATGGTTACAAAATTTCCTAAATACTCTTTTTAAAAATTCTTCTATATATATAAGCAAAATAGGGGTTCTAATTTGTTAATTATTTATTTTTATTTCTATTTAATGCTAATTTTATCATTTAAAATTAGAAATTATTCCTTTTTAATAATAAAAACTAAAAAAAAAAGAGATGAAAAATTTGGAATGGAAAAGTGAAGTAAATGAACTATTTGTAACTCTTACAAATCAAGTTCCCGAAGGATTCCGCTCCGCAGTAAAGCCTCTCTTACATGATAATGCAGAGGAGAATGCGAGATTAAGGAATTCTGGTTATGTAAGCAAAGACGATTTGATAACAGCATTAGTAAAAATTACACCAGAGTCTTTAAAAGCTACTCTAGTGAGTACATTACATAAATTAGGAATTAATGCTAAACGTTATGTCCAACTTTCAGAGATAAGACAAAAGTATTATAAATCTTGGGATGAAATAGGGGAAGCATTTTTACCTAATGTTTATCATATAACAATGTATCTTACTGATCGCTGTAATCAAAAATGTATGCATTGTGCTGCTGAGGTTCATGATGCGCGTCCAGAACTCTCTACAGAGCATTGGATTCAGATTGTGGAAAATATCGAGCAAACATTGAATAAGCAAGGAAGAAAAGGTTGCTATATATGGTTTGGAGGAGAGCCTACTCTTCGAAAAGATCTTAAGGATTTAATCGATTATTGTTATAAAAAAGAATATCTTCAAGCAATAGCGACAAATGGTATAATGTTTACCGATGATCTTGCAAAATTATTAGCAGAGGTCAAGATGAGCCATATTTTTATTAGTATTGATAGTACTCGCCCTGAGAGAGCTGCAAAGATAAGAGGTGTGCCAAATGCATATGAGACTGCAGAGAAAGCAGTTAAATTAGCTGTAAAGTATGGCCATTTTGTCATATGCACACCAACAATAATGAGAATAAACATTGATGAACTTGAGGATCTAAAAGAAAAAATCGAAAGTTGGGGCGCCATCCCATTTTTTAGAGCCGTAATTAAGCAAAGAAATGCTAAAAATAATTGGGATGAAATTGGATTAACTCCTGAACAATATAAAGAATTCTATGAATTTAAGTATAAAAACGTGGTTGAAGCCATAAGAGAAGGAAAAGCTACTACTCTAAATAGAGCTAATACATTTGATATGGTACCGTTTATGGAATATCCTATAAATGATGAAGAACTTACAGCTTTAGAATGGGGCGTTGGATGTCAAGCATGTCGTTTGGTCTCAGGTGTTGATGTCAATGGAGATTTTTTTCCATGTGATTATCCTTCTGAACTAATCCTTGGAAATGTCTTAGAACAGAATTTTGAAGAAATAATGAATTCTCAACTGTTTAAAGATATCAGAGATAGAAAGCGAACAGGAAAATGTGCTACTTGTCATCATCTTGAATTATGTGGTGGAGGATGTAGGGTGCATGCCGAATGTGAAACGGGTGACTTTTTTGCATCGTTTCCATATTGTTGGCATGAGAATGATCATGACTATGAAGACTATCTATCTCCAGAGAAGGAAACAAAATTAATTCAATCAAAAAAATAAAAATAAAATTATAAAAGTGAAAAAAATGGAATGGCAACCAGAAGTTAGACAACTTTATGAAAATATGGTTCTGAAAATGCCCGTTAATGTTAGACCTATTATTGGACCAGTTCTGTTTAACACAGCAGAAAAAAAATGCGAGGATCGAAAAGGAAAAACTATTGCAGAGAGAGATCTAGTAGTAGCTATATTTGAAGTAACTCCCCCAGCGATACAGCCTGGAATGATTGAAGATATAAAATCATTAGGTATTGATTATTTAAAATACATGGTTTATGTTAAAAGTGGATTTAAAAATAATGTAGATCTAAATCAAACCGTTGAGGATTTAAATAAAATTGGAGACATCACTGGAGTAAAATGTAATGAAGAAGCAATCTGGAAGGTTCTAAATGCCTATAAAACTTTTTTCTCCGGTTCTTCAATCTCAATTAGAACTACTACTAAACCAAAAGAAGAAAGAGATGTTTCAATAAGATATGTTGAGTTGATGGTAAAACATGATCCTGATCCCTATATTACAGCTATTAATGAGGGTTTACTTGAAAAAAATGGACACCCTCTCCATAAAATGTTCTATGAGATCTACGATAAGTTTGAAATTATGGGTCATGGCGTAGATTTGGATGTTAGAGTAGGATTAACAAAACTCTGGAATTTTATCACACCTTGTCCTGTCGAAGGCGTCTATTCAATGGAAACGTTTCCGAAGAGCATATTAACGCTGAAAGATTATTTTAAAAAACATGGTTTATCTGATTTTTGCTTATTTGCTCTCGATTTTTGTCATAAGACGGTGAATATATATTTCATTGTAAAACCGGGAAAGGTGACACGAGAAAAGTGTGAAGCTATGCTTAAAGATCTTAATTATAAAGTGGGTCCTCCTGAAGTAATGGAACGGTGTCGTCAGGCCACTACTATCTATTACACTTTTAATTGGGAATCTGATAAAATAGAGCGAGTTTGCTTTGGAGTTCTCTGTCCTGAAGGACAAGATCAAGTCCCTATACATTTTCATCCATTAATGAAAACTTTTGTCGAGAAAGCTCCTTTCGCTACTGACAAGCGGACTTTTATTTATAGTTTAACATTTTCTCCCAACGAAAACTGGTTCAAAGTAGAAAACGATTATACAGGAACGATGATTGAAATTTTAAAAATGGGGGCAGAAGGAGGATTAGATCTATAAAATGAACTTTTTTTTAAAAATTAACTAAAAAATAAAAAAAAAATGAGGTGTTTAAATAATTGAAAAAAAAAAACCACAAAGATGATTTAAATAATGAAATTTATAATTGAAGGAGATTATAATAGGGAATTAATTTCCGCTATTACAAAAAAGGAACTTCCTGTGACGCACATTATATTACATACGCCACATAATCCCATAGGAAATGGGTCAATTTTTTTGCCGGAAAAGTTACCAGATCGTGAAGAATTTGAGAACTATACTAAATTTGTGCAAGATAAGGGATTAACTCCTATTTTTGGCATTGATTCTTCATGCCAAGGAAATCTAGAATCTTATGTTGATCATTTTAGGGCATATCGAAAATTTCTTGAGGATATGATTGAATTAGGCTTTGAAAATGTACTAGTTTCTTCGCCTAATATCTTAGCATTTATAAAGAAAAATTATCCGTCATTAAACATTTTCTTATCCTATGCCCAATTTGTAACATCAACAAATCGTGCTAAACTCTATTTCAACATTGGATCTCAATCGATTATCTTACACCCGGATATCTTAAGATATTCCTATGTAATGAATAATCTCACAAAAATTCAAGAAGAAAATCAAAAAATTAGCGATACAAGCTACATATTGCCCCTTAATTTGGGATGTAATTGGGGATGCATTTATTGGTTTGATCACCATAATATGCAAAGTCATAGAACTATGGATTCTCCTGTATCTTCTAATCAGATTGAGATATCTGATGTTGAAAATGCATTTGATTTTCCTTTATTAGAATGTTGGAAAAAGCGTTTAGAAGAACCAGAACGGATTCTAAAAGCAGGATGGATATCTCCATTTAACATTGAAAAATATGAGAATATGGGATATGATACTTTTCTACTTTTTACATATGGGTTTTCTAAAGAAAAGACATTAGATATTCTTAATTCTTATATGAACAAATCGTTTGAAGGTGATTTCTGTAAATTCCTTAATATACCAAATCCATATGGAAATTATGGCTTAGAAAAGACAATCGAAGAGTCAATGATTTCACTTCCAGATTATGTAATTAAGGAATTTGTTGAAAATTTTCCTTATGAACATTTTTATCCAGAGGAGGATGAAATGAATGAATTTTGCAAGGATTATATAAAAAAATGTAATGAAGCGAATGTATCAGTGAAAAAGGAAGTACTATCGGTAATAGAAAAAAAATTACAAAAAATTGAACGAGGTGCAATAAATGGTTAATTCATTACGTATATCAGTTCCATGTAATTGGAAGAAAGATTTATTAGATGAGATAGAAAAAAATCATGATTTACTCAAAGTTGTAAATGATTTTTATGGTACAAGAGATCTTGGCTTTACAGGCTCTGGGCGTCCCTTTTTCTTAATGCCAAGAAAAGATTACTCTGAGATGGAAGATTATATTAATAGAGTCCATGATATAGGTGTGGGATTTACATGGCTATGGAATGGAAAGTGTCTTGGCTTCAGCAAGTTTAATTCAAAAGCGCAAGACAAAGCTCTTAAAGAATTGGATTGGTTAGATGATCTGGGCGTTGAATATATCACGATTGTAGATCCTTATTTAGCGAGATTTGTACGGTATTATCATCCTAATATCAAGGTAAAAGTTTCCTTAATTGCTGAAGTAACTACACTTACTATGGGTTATGATTGGCAAGAAATTATTGGGAAAGAAGGAATAATAAACTTGTCAGTAATGGTTAATCGAAATTTTCCATTGCTTAAAAAATTCAGAGAGGAACTAGATTGTGATTTGGAAATCCTCCTTAATGATGCTTGTGTAAATGAGTGTCCTTTTAGATTTTTCCATTATTCTGAAACTTCACATGCAAGTCAAGAGCATCATGTATTAAAAGGATACTATAATGATTGGTCAGTTATTGCATGTCAAAGTGCCAAAGCGTTCAATCCAGAGCAGATTATGATGGCGAAATGGATTCAACCTTCTGATATCGATTATTATCTAAAAACAGGAATTAACTATTATAAAATATCTGGAAGGAGATATCATACACCTTGGATAATTCATGCTTTAAAAGCATATGCAAAAAGATTCTATGATTCTAATCTTGGGAATATGTTAAATGGATATAATTTTCAAACAAATCCCTTGGAACTAGCTGGAAGTCAATTTCCTGAATATACATCCCTTCAAGAAGAAATAGGAGGTTATCAAAGTGATGATGATTTACAAATTGGGATTCCGGATTTTGATGCACAATTAAGATGTGATAAATTGGATGGTTTTATTGAAAATCTTCCATTTCAAGGTTCAAGATGTATAGAAAATTGCGGTGTTAAATGTAAGTATTGCTATGAATGGGTAAATAAGGCCTATTTCTTACCTTCTAAAGAGAAAACGGAAACATATAAAAAATATTCTGCTTATTTGTATAATTATTTTAACGCAGGTCAACAATTTTTACCGAAAGATGAAAGAACAATCACCAGCCCAATAGAAGACACAAAAGAGGGGACTATCTATGGAATTTCATGGACACCCGAAGCCCTAAAATTTTTTGAAGAGACATTAGAACTAATTCCTGAAAATATGCAAAAATCTGCTTCTAAAGCTATTAGAAATATCTCAGAAAGAACTGCTGAGCGAAAAAAGATGGATGAAGTAACGAAGGATCTTGTCATTGCGATTCTAATTAAATTAGTGCCACCACAATTTCAACATGACTTACTTGATCTAATGATTGAGAATGAAATTGATTTGAAAAAATTTTTGAGTGAAGATGAAGTTGAGACTATAAAAGCACAACCTTATAGTTCAGAAATATTGGAAGAGACTGCTAATAGCACTACTCAAGATTCAGTAGATCTGAAAGATGAAGGTGATTGGAAAGATTACATCTCTCAATTTATGAATTCACTTAGTGATCTATCGGAATTACAAACATTGATTACTTCTATTGCTCCTTTAGTAATTGAATATCAAGTTACAAACAATTCAAAGATGAGTTTCTGGCAAGCTTTTATTGATTCCAAAATAGAATGGGGGATGGGTAAATGTTCAGATTTGGACGCTCCAAAGATGATTCATAAAACAGATTTTGACACAATTCAAAAGATATTATTAGGAGAAGAGGATCCAATTAAAGCAACTATGAGTGGAAAATATGCTGTGGAGGGAGATACAGAAAAACTGATGGAGTGTATACCCCTAATCACACTATATGCAAAAGCTCACAAAAATGCAATGGGAAATTAAAAAAATCTACAAATATTAAAATTTTTTTCTTGTCTTTCCTGTCCTTCACGCAAGAATAAGGGCAAGACGGAAGAAATACTTTCGACCTAAAAAGGTAAAAAAATAAACAATAAAGTAAAAAAAATGAGTTAGAAATAAAATGAGAAAAAAAGAATGGAATCAAGAAGCGGAAGACACCTTTCAAAAACTTTTAGAAAAATTCCCAGAAAACCTTCATTCAATAATAAAACCAACAACAATTAAAGCAGTTGAAAAACGATGCATTGACCGACAAAGTTCGATTGTGAATTTATCGGATTTTATATTAGGGACTTTTGATGTTGTTCCTGAAGCATTTAAATCGAAAATCGTCGAGGAGTTAGAATCTCTTGGAGTGGATATGGAACGATATATCAATATTAAAAAATATCGAGACCGATTAAATGTTTCTTGGGAAAAGTTTGCTGAGGGCTTCCGTCCTGGTGTGATACATTTCGCTATGTATCTTACCGATAAATGCAATATGAACTGTATTCATTGTGCAACAGATCGCAAACCTCGAGACGAACTTTCAGTAAAGAAATGGTGCCAAATTATTGAAAATCTTGAAACAAGTCTACAAAAGCAGGGGAGACATGGAACTTATATATGGTTTGGAGGGGAGCCTACTCTACGTAAAGATATTGGAGAAATTATGAAATATTGTTGCGAAAAAGATTATAATCATGCGATAATAACCAATGGAGTTAAATTTACAGAAGAATTTGCGAAAATGTGCAAAGATTACGAGATGAGTCATGTATTTGTTAGTTTTGATAGTGCTGATCCAAAAAAGAACGATAAAATACGTGGATTTCCAAATTCATTATCCTATGCGGAAAAAGCAATAAAAACCTGTCATAAGTATGGCTTATTTGTATGTGCTTCCATGACTATTATGAGACAAAATATTGATGAATTAGAAGAAATGAAAGCTTTAGCAGAAAAATGGGGTGCTGCTCCTTTTCTAAGACCTGTAGTTAAACAAAAGGGTAGCCGAGCGGATGAATACTGGTCTGAAATTGGCCTTAATATGGAACAGTATAAGAGATTATACGAATTCAAGTACAATCGAGCTATTAATGCGATCAGAAATGGAAAAGCGGGCAATATTCCTGTGTTTGAGATTTATGAAATGACACCTTTTATGGAAGTACCAAAAAATGATGAGGAATTGGCCACCATTGATTGGGGTGTTGGGTGCCAAGCTTGTAAAGCAATGATGGGTATTGAAGTAGATGGGACTATATATCCCACCGGGTATCCTACAGCAACGACCCTCGGAAATGCTTTAACTGACGATTTTATAGATGTATTAAATTCCCAGATCTATAAAGACATCCGAGATCGAAAGCGTCACGGGAAATGTGCAGATTGTTCTCATCTTGAATTATGTGGTGGAGGTTGTAGAGTTCTTACTGAAGCACTTACAGGTGATATCTTAGGTTCATTTCCATACTGTTGGTATGAAAACGACCATAAACATGTAGATGGAAAAATAATAAATTATAAAAAGAGATGATAAAATTGGAATGGAACCCAGAAGTTGAAAGTTTATACAATAATGTAGTTCTAAATATGCCTGAATCTGTTAGACCAATTATATCAAGTGCGCTTTATGATAAAACAATTAAAAGATGTACTGAAAGGGGGGGAATACAAATTAAAGAAGTTGACTTAATTGTTGCTCTGCTTGAAGTCACTCCGCCTGCGTTTCAACCGACTATGATAGATGATTTGAAAAAATTGGGTGTAGATTATGAGAAATACTTAGTATTGGTCAAAGGGGGCTTCCAACACAATATAGACTTGGATATCTTAGTCTCAGATCTTAAAAAAATCAGTAATTTCACAGGAGTAAAATGTAATGAGAAAAAAATTTGGAAGGTAATTAACGCTTACAAAACTTTTTTCACAGGTTCATCGCTCTCGATTAGAACAACCACCCTTCATAAAGATTTAAGAGATATTTCTGTACGATATGTGGAACTTATGAACCCACATAATCCAGATCCTTATGTCATTGCAATAAATAATGATTTAATCAATCTAAACGGGCACCCTTTGCATAAAATGTTATCCGAAATCAAAGAGAAATTTAATGTGCTAGGCTATGGGGTAGATTTAGATGTAAGAAAAGGATTAGCTAAAATATGGTCTCTAATCGCTCCAACATCAATCAAAAATTTATATTCTATGTCAAATATACCTAAGAGTATTGTAAATTATACAAAATTTTTTAAGAAATTTGGATTAACCAAATTTTCTCTAATCGCATTAGACTTTTTACATAAATCTATGAACATCTACTTTATGGTTAAAGAACCAAAAACATCAAGCCTAGAATTGTACAAAAATATCCTCGAAAATTTAAACTTTGAAATAAATTCATCTGAAGTATTAGAAAAATGTTGTGACGCTAGGACTATATATTTTACTTTTAACTGGGAATCTGAAGTAATAGAACGTATATGTTTCGGTATGGTATGTCCGACCAAAGAGAATATTCCAGTTGAATTTCATCCTTTAATGAAGGAATTTGTTGAAAAAGTTCCATTTGCTACTGAAAACCATAAATTTATTTATAGTATTCCTTTTACTCGAAAAAACAATTATTTCAAAATAGAAAATGATTATAATGGTACAATGACGGAACTTCTGTTAATGTCCGCTCAGGCTGGAATTAGTTTTTAAAGAAGTATGACAGTTGTGAAGCATTATACTTTAATTTTTTTTAATTTAAAATCCTTTATTTTATATTCACTAATATAATGAAGATTAGTAATGATGATAAATTCAGAAAACTAAATCACATTTTCTATTAATATATTATATGCTTGAAAAAAATATTAAAAAAAATATAAATAATTAATTAGATCTAACTCTCTTTAATCTCTTTTTTAGTATCATCTGAATTATCTTTTGATTCACTAAATTCTATTTTATCAGTAATCAACATCTCAATTAATTGATTAATTCGAGGTACCATTAATGATGGATTGGGGAGATCTCCTTCTGCTAAGAGACAATTTTCAAACAATTGGTTAATAACTGGTTTTATTTTACTATCTTCAGGATTTGAGGTAAAAAGTTCTATAAGTCCATTAATTAATGGATGGTCTTGATTAAATTCTAATATTTTACGGGGTGCTTGAAATTCTTTTCCTGACTCCGTCTTCGTCCAATATCTCATAGCTCTTTGCATACTTGAAGTCATTCCTCCTGTAGGATTAGCCAGTCGACAAGGATTATCATAAAGCCTATCAGAGATTTTTGTATCTAATATTTTTTCTCCTAATATTGACTTTACATGTTCCAAAAATTTTTTAATATTCTCAGGAATTTTTATATCTGATTTTTCTTTTTTTTCTTTTTCATCTTCTTTGTCTTTCTCCTTATCTTTAACAGGCTCAGTTACATCTACAGGTGAAAATTTATGAGTTATTATTTCGGCAGAATCGCCTTCTCCAACAGATTTTTTATACTCATGGATATTCATCATTAAAAAATTATCAATTGGTTCATCAAATAAAATAACTTCTAAGTTATTTTCCTTATAATAACCTAAGTGTGGAGATTGTCTCATCGTACTAATATTTTCTCCTACTAGATAGTAGATCTCATTTTGATCCTCTTGAAAATCTTTTATATAATCTTCCAAGCTTCTATATTCATCATCAGTGGTTTTAGAGGTTTTAAATCTAAGATAATTCAAGAGCTTATCTGCTCTAAAGGGATCTGAAATCATTCCCTCCTTAAAATATATACCAAAATTGCTCCATATCTTCTTAAATTTATCAAGGTCCTTTTCTCCAATTTCTTCAAACTCTCGAAGGATTCTTTTAATCAACAATTTTTCAATCTTCATCATTACTCGATTTGTTTGTATCGTTTCTCTACTGATATTTAATGGTATATCATCTGAATTTACAACACCTTTAATGAATCTCATCCATTTTGGAATAAGTTCACTACAATTTTTCATAATCATAACACTTTTAGAATAAAGAGATAATCCATATTCATCATCTGGTCTTAAAAACGTGAGAGGATCTGATTCTGGTATAAAGAGAATAGTGTGAAACTGTACGCTTCCATCAACTTTATAATTAATCATATGAGTATATTCATCATATCTATTAGAAATAAAATGATAGAAATTTTTATAATCATCATCCTTTATCTCATTTTTATCTCGTTTCCATAAAGGATTTAATTCATTCACAGGTTTAGGTTCTATCTCTTCTTCTGCTTCTTTTTCATCCTTTTTCTCTTCCTTTTTCTCTTCCTTTTTCTTTTCCTTTTTCTCTTCCTTTTTCTCTTCCTTTTTCTTTTCCTTTTTCTCTTCCTTTTTCTCTTCTTTTTTTATTTCAGAAACATAAATTGGAAAGGATACATAATTTGAATATTTCTTAATTATAGATTCAACTTTAAACTTATCCAAGTATTCTTTATCCTCATCATTTATATATAATATCACATCTGTTCCACGTTTTTGTTTATCATTTTTAGTTATTGTGAATTCTCCTGTTCCATCAGATTCCCATTGATAAGCTTCTTCTTCTTTTTTATAGGATCTAGAAATAACATTTACTTTACCTGCAACCATGAAAATCGAATAGAATCCAATTCCAAATTGACCAATAACATCCAAATCAAGCTTTTTTGAATCTATTTGTTGAGATTGATTTAATTGCTCCAAGAACTTTTGAGAACCACTTCCTGCAATTGTTCCTAAGTTGCTAATTAATTCATCTTTATTCATACCAATTCCTGTATCTCTAACAGTAATAGTGTTGTTAATTGAATCAGTAATAATTTCAATTTTCAATTCTTCATTAAAATCTTGAATATCTTTGTCTGTTAGAGATATAAAATGAACTTTCTTAAGTGCATCAACCGAATTACTTATTAACTCTCTTAAAAATACTTCTTTATGTTGATAAAGAGATTTACTAAGAATATCTAGCAATTTTTTAATTTCTGCTTTAAATTCATATTTATTTTCACTCATAATTATATAAATTTTTTAAAGTATTTAAAAATTAAAATAATGAAATATATTTCAATAATCATAGAATTCATAATAACAGCAGAATATTAGAAAATTATTTTATTTTTCTTTCACTATAAATTGGATTTTTTATTTCTATCTTATTTTTTTTTTAAATAAAATTAAAGTTATTATTTATAAGAAATTAGATAATTTTCAGATTTATTATTTTATTCTTGAATTTTGACAGGTTTGTTCTTTTTTATTATTGATTTAAAAATTTCTCCATATGGTAAACATATTGTAAATATTGCATATGAATCCTTTGAGGGTGGTGAGTAAATTGATTCTTTAGGGAGATCATTTAAGATTTCATTAAAAGCTTTAATTTTTTTATTATATTCTTCACGATCTACTATATTAAGCCTGATTGAAGAACTTAAAGCTTTAGAAGGGATTTTACCATGAGTATCCTCTATATAATGAATAAAACGTTGCATTATAGAATACATAAATGCATTAAATGACTGAAATAGGTATATTAGATGACTTTTCTCTAATTCCTTATGAGTTATTTTGTATTTATTTTTTTCTTCTGATTTGATAAAATCTAAGATAATTGGAGATATCTCACTAGGAGTTCGATCAGAAAATGCGATTTATCTAATTAATGTACAAAATGAATTAATGTATCAAATATATATATTAATAGCTTATATTCTTGGAACATTTTTTATGCT
Organism: uncultured archaeon; assembly: GCA_964525635.1. Lineage (GTDB taxonomy): Archaea > Asgardarchaeota > Lokiarchaeia > Sigyniarchaeales > SOKP01 > JAFGOA01. Next base: position 8,503 of record CAZGJX010000076.1, on the reverse strand, counting down.
ATGATTATGTAGGATTGAAAAAAAAAAAAATAAGATTAAAAAATTGATACGAAAACTAATTTTTAAAAATAACATATAGACAATAAAATTTTTTTTTGAAATAATTGATAATATTTCATTCTATTTGGTCTAATAAATCTAACAATTTAGATGTATATATTTCTGGATTTAAAAACATAAAATGATGACCGCCAAAACCAGTGAAAACATATTCTAATGAATTAGGAAATTTCTCATGTAGTAAACTCATAGCATGAAAAGTATCATCATCCCCTTTAGTCCCTAATAATATTACTTTTCCGTGAAAATTATCTAAATTTGATTTTAGAGAATTTAAATCTTTGAGTACTATTTGGGAATTATTAAGGAAATCAATAAAATCTCTTTTTTCTAATTTATTTATTAATTGAGTAAAATAAAATTTGTGGAAATCATTCCATTTTGAATCAGGAAAATTTTGAATCCGTTTTTTTAAAAATATTTTTCTAAAGGTTGAACTAGGTATGATGTTAATAAGAAATTTTAATTTCCTCATTGATTTAGGTTTTCTACCCCACATAATACCGGTATGGGATAATATAACACAATTTATGTTATTTGGAACTTGATCAATAAGAATTTGTGCAATTCCTCCTCCATATGAGTATCCTAAAATTATTAGATTTTGTAAATTTTCTTTTTCTAAGAGTATATTAAAAAATTCAACAATATCTGAAACACCCGATATTTTCTTAGGAATCTGAGGAACAATAATTCGATATGAATTTTCCAAAGCATTTACAAGATAAAACCACATTTCTGGACCATTAAATCCTCCATGAAATAGAATTATTGTATTTTGACCTTCACCTGTGACCCAATATTCCCATATATTCGATTCGGTTTTAATTATATTACAATTTTGAGATAAGTTGTTAATAATTTCGGTAAAAAAATTTAATTGTGATTGTAAATCATGATTTATTGCTTTATTCATTTTTTTCATCTAAAATATTTTATATAAGATATATTTATAATTAGTTTTGCCTAATTAATAAATATTTTGAATATAGAATAGCTTTATATATGATTGATATTTAAATAAAAATCATTTACTATGATATAATAATAATTATATACTCATAAGTTATATTATAAATATTATAATAAGAGATTAGATACTTTATTCTTATTCCTGAAGATTACTATTCTTGAGAAAAAATGATATTCATAATTAATATGATTTAAGGAAAGTAAATAAGACCTATAAATAAAGAAATTGATAATCTTTAAATATAATCAAATTATTTATTTATTTTCTTGGCTTAATTAAGCTTATATGTATAGAAACAGCTGTAGCTATAATTAATAATAAAATTTGAATCCAAAGAATCTTTACAAATAGAAAAACTGAGAGTAAAATAGTTGTCCATAATAAAGCTATTGTAATAATCTTAATTTTTAATGGCATTCCTTTACCTTCTTTATAATTATTAATATAAAATCCCAGTACTCTATTATTAAGAAGCCAATTATAAAATTTTTCTGAACTTCTAGCATAACAAGCAGCTGTTAAAAGAAGAAATGGAGTCGTAGGTAATATTGGAAGAATAATACCAATTACACCTAATAATAAACAGATAGTTCCAGCAATAAAGAGAAGAATTTTTGTTATCTTTTTGATATCATGATTATTTTTTTTTTTCAAATCCATTCAGGAATCACCTATTTAATAATATAAAAAAAAAGATTAGATATATTTTAAACCAAATCTCTTAAATATTTACATCTAATTTCTTTGCTACTCTCTCTCCCCATGTCTTATCTGCTTTTAAGAAATGGTTTACCATTCGCTCCTGAATGTTTTTGGGAATGGTTATTAAACTATTAACAAGATTCTCAATAAGACGATCTTGTTCATCAGAGGGTAATAATCTATAGAGATTGCCTGGTTGGACAAAATCATCGTCCGTTGTGGGTTGATCATAACTATCAGCATCTCCTGAGATTTTTAAGGGAGGTTCTTTAAAAGCAGGATCTTCTGTAGGACCGCCAAAACTATTTGGTTCATAATTTACTGCAGGGCCACTATTTCCATCAAATCTCATTGATCCATCCCGGTGGTAGTTGTGAACATTACCTGTTTTTGGTTTATTAACAGGTAAGCTTTGGTAATTAACTCCTAGTCTATATCTATGTGCATCGGCATAAGAAAAAGTCCTTGCTTGTAACATTTTATCTGGTGAAAAAGAAATACCTGGAATTCTATTAGATGGATCAAAAGCTGCCTGTTCCACTTCAGCAAAATAATTTTCAGGATTTTTATTAAGTTCCATTATCCCTACTTTTATAAGAGGATAATCTCCATGGGGCCAAACTTTGGTTAAATCAAATGGATTCCATCTGTATGATTCAGCTTCTTTCTCTGGCATGATTTGTATAGATAATTCCCACTTTGGATAATCACCTCTTTCAATACTCTCAAAAAGATCTCGCGTTGCCCAGTCTGGATCTTTACCAGCAAGTTCATCTGCCTCAGCTTGCATGAAATTTTTTATACCTTGTAAAGTTTTGAAATGAAATTTTACCCAGAAACGCTCATCATTTGCATTAAGAAAACTATAAGTATGACTACCATATCCATTCATATGTGGAAATCCTCTAGGTATACCACGATCAGAGAATAAAATTGTGACTTGGTGTAAAGCTTCTGGAACAAGTGACCAGAAATCCCACCACATTATTTGAGATCTAAGATTTGTTTGTGGCATGCGTTTTTGTGTATGAATAAAATCACTAAATTTTAATGGATCTCTTATAAAAAATACGGGTGTATTATTTCCTACTAAATCCCAATTACCTTCTTCTGTATAAAACTTAATAGCGAAACCTCGAACATCTCTAACTGTATCTGCAGAACCTCTTTCACCTGCTACAGTTGAAAATCGAACTACAAGTTTGGTTTTTTTACCAATTTCTGAAAATATTTTTGCTTTAGTATATTTTGTGATATCATGAGTTACTGTAAAAGTACCATATGCTCCAGCACCTTTAGCGTGAACTACCCTTTCTGGTATTCTTTCTCTATTGAAATGTGCCATTTTCTCAAATAAATGCACATCTTGCATTAATAAGGGTCCCCGTTCACCTGCAGATAATGAATTTTGATTATCTGATACAGGAGCACCTCCTTGTGAAGTTAATTTTTTTTTCATATCTTTTTTATGTTCCATATTAAAATCTCGTTTTTTTTATAGAATTTAAATAATAAATTTTTCTTTTTGGTTAATCTAAAAATGTAAAAAAAATTCTTTAACAAATTTTAGACTGATTTTTAAGAATAATCTTTTAAAAATCAATAAATTACAGATAGTATTATTAAAATATATTTTGTTTTTAAGTTAAAAGTTATAAAAAAAGTGAATTATATTATAAATTCCATAGTTTTATTCTTAATATATAGCTTAATATAGCATAAGTAAATAATACAGAAAACTATAGACACCAAATTAGAACAGAGTTAACATCTTCAAGATTTATACTTAATGAAATTCCAAAACTAAAATTTCCCTGATTATATGGTAATCTTCCTAAATTAATGAAATCACCAGGAATATCAGAAATTCCAGTAAATGAGGATTTATTTGATAAATATACATACAAATCAGGTTCATTTGCAATCTTAACTTCAAAAAATTGAACTTTAACATCAAGATTTTCCAACGGGATAATTTGAACTGTTCCATTACCCCAGTTTCCCATTCAGCTCTTTTTCCTGGATTATATTGATTCATTTCACTATAATAACCCATAACTCTTGAATATACTTCAACATCATAAGAATTACAGGAGGGACAAGACCATTGTCCGCCACGAGTCATTTTTCAATAGGAAGGATAATAAGTAAAATCTGTTGTATAAGCGAAATATGCGATATTTGTGTTTAGGCATATAATATTTGTCAATGACCATAATCCATATAAATCCAATTACCAGAAAAATCAAGACAATACTATAAAGTAAATAATTAAGTTATTATTCTAATAATCTTTCAATTTGACCAGCATAAAAAACATAAAGCAGAATTCTCCCATTAGAGAGTTAATCTTTTTTTTTTGATAAGATAAAATAAAATATAAATGGTAAGATCATTTCGAATATACCAATACCAAATTCCGTCATTTTATAATAAACTCGGATAGGTTGGCCCATCTCAACTTTTCTTTCTATTATCTTTAAATTTTGTAATTCTTTTAATCGCATTGATAAAGTTCTGGAATTTACATCTGAGAGTGTTTTTTTAATTTCATTAAAATATGGTCTCTTCAAATTTACAATTGTATAAATAACATCTAAAGTCCATTTCCGATTAAAGAAATTAAGAACATTTCTTATAAGATTTCTTTCCATTTTTACTCGAGGGATATCATGAATAAACATTTTCTGATCTTTTTCCATTCCCTTTCTTACTGCTTTACGCATTTCTGGGATAAGATCTATCATCTCCTTCCAAGCTTCATAAAATTCAGATTTTTTTCTTGATGACATCTAAAAATTCTTTCTCATTTTAAAAGATATTATTGAAATCAAAGATAATTTCGTCAGTTTAAAATAGTAAAGTTAGTTCTATTTGTACTACTTTTTAATTTAAATATTATAATTTTATATATTATTTAAAGTAGCTTTATTAATTAAACTTATAATATTTATTAAACCTTATATGAAGTGGTTAAATGATAATGATCAGTGCTGAGGATTGGTGGAATATAATAGGAAATTATAATAACTCAATTTTTCCGGTTCAAATATTCTTTCATGCTATATTGATTGTAATAACCATATTATTTTTTATTAAACCAAATAATAAGATGAATATGATAATCAAAATTTATTTTACATTTAGCTTTGCATGGATTGGCATAGTTCTTTTCTTAATATTCGGTTCAGAACTTTCAAATAATGCCTTATCAGCTTTCTTATTTATTTCGATTTCAACTTTTATGGGAATTGATATATTTAGAAAAAGAATTGAATTTCAAATACCTAATAGAAAAGATATAAAAATCATTATGACAATCCTCTTAATAATAATTTTTTGTTATCCTCTTTTTGGTTATTTATTCGGTCATAATTTTCCACAGATGATGATCCTAGGAGCATTACCTTGTCCCACAACTGCTTTTGCTCTTATTTTACTAGCTTTTTCAATCCCAAAAATAGACTTAAAACCATATATCTTACTCTTAATATGGGCAATTCCCTTTCCAATTTTCATTCAAATTCCTCAATTTGGAGTATATGAAGATACTATAATGCTATCGAGTGGATTATTTGCACTAATTACTCTAATAATAAACAGGAGAAAATTGAGTAAAAAAAATCTAATTTAAAATTATATAAATTTATATAATAATTTGAATCAAAATTTATGTTTTATATTTATTCCGAAAAAAAGAAAAAAATTTATCAATCCAATTTTTCTTATATTTAATTTGAACTTAATTTTTCTTATCTATAATATTATATTCTATAGATTTTCTTTCTAAAAAGGTTTAAATAACAGTTTTTTTTATAATGTTTTCATTGATTGAAATTTTCCAACCGGATAATTTGAACTGTTCCATTATCCCAGGGTGATTCATGGGTGAAAAATCAATCTCTAACAATGTTCCATCAGAATGTATATCTCCTGGTTGAAGCCTCTCATATCCAGAATTAAGAGGTTTTAATCAATAATAAATCTCCAAATCTTTACCAATATCTAAAAATGTGATGGCTAGCATTAAAATTAAATTAATGGATTTTTATTTTTATAAAGAGATATGGTCCAAAATTGAAATATTGTAAAAAATATAAAAAAAAAACTAATAATATATTTAAAAAGAAATTGATAAATTTATGGAGAAATAAAAATGCCAACTTTATCTGAAGATACGCTAATATTATATGGACTCACACCTGGTATAACCGAATTGACTTCTGTTTTTGAACAATTGGGGAAATTTTTTACCTTTAAAACATTTAAAGACGCTAGTGAACGATTTAATATAATATTATTTCAAGATTTTGGTCCAAATTACTTAGAAGAATTTACATTAAATTCTGAACATGTCTTAATGGCTCTTCGTAATCTTGAACCAATGCTTGTTAAAGCAAATATAGCTGGAGGTATATTTGTTGCTGTAACTTTTATAATTGATGTTTTTAAAAGAGTATCTGATAAATGTTTTAGGTTAATTGTATTAACTGATTCAGGTTCTCATAAAATACCAGATCAATATATTCCTGCTTTGGAAAACTTGATTGAAAAAGTTAAAGATATGCCTTTTTTCATTGATATTATTAGGATTGATGTTGATGATGATCTTGAAGAAGATTTAAAATTAATGAATTTAGCAAATAAATGCAATGGAAGTGTTCATGAAATAAATGATCTTCGTGGATTAAATTCTATTTTAGAAATATTAGCCTTAAAAAGAGAAGTTGGATCATTAATTCCTTTTAAAAAAGAAATAAAAGTAATTCCTAAAGAATTTCATCCTTTTTATAGAAATTTAGCAGAAGAATTGAAAATCATTGAAACAGTTGATGCTTGTTCTATTTGTTTCCAAAAAGATGATAATGAATTATTCCAATGTCCTCGTTGTGAAACAATATCACATAAGAAATGTTGGGCACATTGGGCTAAGATATCTAATATTGGTATTTCAGATGTATTTAGATGTCATAATTGTTTTAATTTAGTAAAACTAGATAAAATATTTATAGATATGATCAAATATGAAAATTCCTTGAAATTTCTTCTTGGAAGTAAAGCAACTGAAAAAGATTATATTGAATATTTGAAAAGTTTGGAAACTGAAAAGGGACCCGAGATTGTACAAGTTGAAGATCCGATGGCACTTCCTCCAGATTATTCTGATTAGATTATAAATATAGGAAAAAGTAAAAATATTCTTAAAAAGCATTCAAGAAGATCCTTTGATTGGCTGAATTTCTAGAGATCTACTGAGCTTTTATAGTTATTTAGGAGAAAAATAGGATAAGGAATTCAAAGAATAGAAAACATTAAATTCAAATTCTTAAAAGATAATAAATATAACAAGCAGAATAAAAGTAAAGTTGGAAATGAATTAAATGCCATAAATTTCTAAAATTTAGATCATTCATTACCATTAGTCATTATGTTTATTATTATTTATAACGCATTATATAGTTTAGTATAATTGCATCGAGATTGAATTTCAGAAGATGATCGTTTATGTTTTAGCACGAATTTCACGATCTCGCGCTTGAGGCACTTGAAATCAACAAAAAAAGTGTTATAAGTGACTTCTTTACGCAAGAACTTCCAACACCATTCCATTGGATTGAGGTCAGGAGAATAAGGTGGTAAATACAATAATTCAAGTCGATATTCATTGCACTCTAAAAAAGGTGTTAACCGCTTGGCGTGATGAACCCTGGCATTATCCAAGACGATGACAAGTTTTTTAGAATGCGGATACCTTGCAAGAAGGTCTTCTAAGAAATGCTGAAATTGTTCCGTTTTTAAGCCGTCCGTCAAGGCCACGTACAAGTTGCCTCCTATTGGATCGACGGCACTAATGAGCGACTGACGCTTGCGACTGCCATGAGTATATATTTTTGGTTGCTGCCCCTTGAGCGACCACATTCGCGTGATGGTCGAAGCAAATTGGATGCTTGCCTCGTCAAGAAAAAGGATTAAATCGTTTGGGTCGAGATTGTAGAGCTTTTTTTGAACTCTTGGACGAATCGTTCTTGATCATCGCAACTTGCCTTGGGAAAGGCATATCTCGGTCTTTGCAGGGTAAAACCAAGGTCTTGAAGGAGATATTGACATTGCCGCACTTTTAAAAGAATGCCAAACTTGTTCTTGACGTGTTTCGAAACGTGCTTACCTTCCCAGTTGCTGAAATCGTAGCCTAATTCTCGAGGGTGCGTTAACACGTCTTTTTTTAATTCTTCTTTTTGTTCCACCGATAATCTCGATGGTCGTCCTGGAGAGACCTTTGGAGCAAGCATTGGTAAACCTCCCGTGTTAAACGATTTTACCCAAGATTGGATTGTCACGTCCGAGCGTTTCATTATTTTTGCAACCTTATAGCAGCTTTTCAATTCATGCATCAAGACAAGGGCATGATATCGTTCTTTCAGGCGATAGTTCTTCTCGACCTTGTAGAGCTCGACTAATTCGTCATGATCGGGCGTTTTTCTCGTGATAGAAAGCTTTTTCATGAATATAACTGCGTGAACGAGCTTTTTGTAAGGATGTAATACGTGTGTGATATAAAAAAAATGACACAAAAAAAGCTTATAAATTTAATGCGCTATAAATAAATAATTCTATAAGACCTTCTATAAATGGAAATTAGAGATATATCCTAAGGAATAAATATAGAGCATTTAAAAAAAAAGAGTAATAAATAAAAAAAAAAGAATAATTTAATAATTGAGTAAATTTTACTCTTAATCTTTTTCATTTTTTTTGCTTATTTTTGTA
>CAZGJX010000075.1:14486-21946 GCA_964525635.1 uncultured archaeon | reverse complement strand
TTATTATAAAAGAAAGTAATATGGAGGTATATAAGAATTATAGGACACTAAGTAAATATTTAATGCGTTATAAATAGTTTCTCATTTAAATATGATTTTCCTTTTTCTATTAATAAAATTCATTTTAATTGGTTTTTATAAGAATATTCCCCCAACATGGAAATGATTCTATAGTTAAATGATTATCTTGAATAATATGATGATTTTGATTTGAGGGATTTAAAAGATCAATAAATCTTGATCCATTAAGGTTTACATTATGGAATGGAATTTTAATAGAAGAAGATTGAGTTTGATTATTTATTATTACAACAATCGTTTGAATTGATGATTTACGAATATATACAAGAATGTTATTTTGAGCAAAAACAGGAATTAAATCACCATAGATTAGAGCATGATTACTTTTTCGTATTTTTATCATTTTTTGTACGTGCTCAAATATTTTAATCCCATTTTTAGGCCATTGAGTATTTAGATTTGGCATAGGTTTACGGATATCATCATCAGAATCTTTTTTTTTGATACCATACATTCCAATTTCATCTCCATAATATATTTTTGGGATTCCATTGGTTGTGAAAAGAAAAATGAAAGCAGGATATAAATATCTCTCATCATTAAGAATTGAACGGATGCGAGTTGTATCATGATTTCCCAAGAAATTTAATAAAACAACATCTTTATTTAATCCCCAATCAGGATGAAATGATCTCTCTAATACTGCTTTTAGCTCATACATATTGTTTGAATTAAATGCACTCCATATAGATTTATATATTTGAAATCCCGTACCAGCATCTAATAATTTAGGACCAATCCATTTTGTGTAGGGTCCATGAATCATTTCACCTACTATAAAACAATTTGATTTTGCTGTTTTACATACTATTCGAAATTCTTGCCAGAATTCAGAATTTATTTCATATGCAACATCTAATCTCCATCCATCCACATCAATTTCTTTTAACCAATATGAAACTACTGAAAAAATATAATCTTTTACATCCTTTTCCATAAGGTTTAACTTCACGAGCTCATAATATCCTTCCCAGTTTTTATAGTCAAAACCATCATTGTAAGGATTATTCTTTGAAAAATCTATATAGTGCCAATGTTTTCGCCATGAATTTTCTCGATATTCTCTAATATCTTTAAAGGAACTAAATTCCCTACTAACATGATTAAAAACTCCATCAATAATTACTTTAATCCCTAACTCATGGAGTTCTGCCACAATATCCTTAAATAAATCATTTGTACCAAGTCTACGATCAATCATCATGTAATCAATTGTATCATAACCATGAGATAAAGATTCAAATAAAGGTCCAAATTGAATTGCATTAATACCCAAATTCTTGAAATGTTCATAATAATTTCGAAGTTTTTCAAGACGGTTAGTTATCTCTTCTTTCTGATTATTGAATTTTGGAGCATCAAAGAATCCTATTGGATATATATGATAGAAAATCCCTTTTTTTGCCCAATCTGGTATATAATCTAATTTTTCCATTTTTTTAATCCATAGTTTTTTAGTAAAATGATATATTTATTGAGAAAATTAATCATCACCTATAATCATAATTGAGAATAACATAATCCCAATATGATTTTATATCTTAATAATTGTAATTATATTATTAAAAAAGAAAAGAACAGACTAAATTTCATAGTTCAAGATTATCATCATGGAATAACTGACAAATACTTATTTAATAATTTATTTAGAATATTAAGAAGACCTAAAGTTAATAAAAAATAATTAAACAAATTAAATAATTATGGAAATTTAAGCGGGCGATATAATCAAGGTAGAGTATGTAGGTTCTTTTGAAGATGGTACAATTTTTGATAGTACTGAAATGAATGGAAATAAGCCTCTAAAGTTTGAAGTGGGAGCAGGGCAAATTATTGCAGGATTTGATAAATCTGTAATTGGTAAATCTGTGGGAGAGGAGTACGATATTAAATTGCAACCTTCTGAAGGATATGGTGAATATGAGGAAGGTTTGACTCGAACTATTCCAAAAGATAATTTTCCAAAAGAACAGGAACCAAAAGAAGGAATGCTGATTGTTGTAATGAGTTCTCATGGTCATCCTATTCCTGCTACTATTAAGAAAATTGAGGATGATATCTGTACAATTGATTTGAATCATCCTATGGCAGGTAAAATATTACACTTTAAGATCAAGATCGTTGAAACAGGGTGTGAGCCTGATCCTCCCCATGTGTGTGGTTGTGGATCTGATCATGACCATAATCACGAGCATTAAAAGGTTAATCCAATCCTTGAGGACATGGTAGTTTAATTATTCTATGTGAAATATTCAATGTTTTCCCATATGCCTTTTTACATGTATCAATCATAATATTATTAATTTCTACAAATTATTACAAAAAGTTTTTAAAATGAGAAAAAAAAAGTAATTTTAATATTGTTAAGTATAAGTTAATATCTTTCTATGAGATTTTGACTATTAACATTATTTTGATTATTGGATCTTTTTTTTTTCTTTCTTTTAAGAACTTCTTTTCCAAACGGAATTAATATTGTAATAACAATGAAAGCGATTGCAGCTAAATTGAAAAGATAAATAAAAGCAATATCCTTTGGGATTAAAATTTTTTTACCACCGGGAAGGATATACTTTGTTGCGTAGGTTGTTAAAAGATATCCTGCCAGAGATGTACCTATACTGTTCCCGAAATTCCTAAATGTAGTATTCATAGCAATAGCAAGTCCAATATCTTTTGGTTTTACGGTAAGAACTACGAAATTAATGATAGTTGCATTTAATAAGGAAATCCCACTTCCAATGATGAATTCATATAGCAATACACCATCATAGGAAGGCAGAGTTGCTATTAATAGGAAACCAGAAGCTGCCAATAAGCCTCCACATATTGAAATCGGTTTTATACCTGTTTTTGTGACAAGAACTCCGGCCACTGGACCAAATATAAAAGTACCAATAGCAAATGGAAAGATGGATAGGCCTGTATCGAGTATAGACATTTCAAAACTATATAAAAAGCGATAGGCTAAAGCCTGCAAGGAGAGAAACAATCCAAGTCCTAAAATTGCAATTACTATATTGGCTATTAAGACATTTCTCTTTGAAAGAAGATTGAAGTTTAAAATGCCTTCCCCACCCTTGCGGGAATACTTAAACTCATACCATAATAAAGGAATTAAGGTAGCAATTCCTCCAAACTGTAAAATAAAAGTGTAAATGGATACCCGTCCTTCCATTCCTAACTCCGTGATCACAAATACAAACATTGAGAGTGAAGATGCTAACAGAATAGCTCCTACATAATCAATTTTGACGTTGGATTGCCTAAATTTGGATTCTCTTATAATAATTGCTGATATTACAACTAAGGATATAATAATTGGAATTGCGAAGTAATATCCCCACCTCCAGCCGAACTTATCTAATACTAGAGCCCCAAGTGGAATGCCAATTCCGAAACCTGCTCCAACCATTGCGGTAACAATAGCTTGTGCTTTTGGTACAATTTCTTTTGGAAAATCCTCCCTAATAAAACTAAGCCCTAAGGGTACAACAGCTAAGCCCACCCCTTGAATTGTTCTTGACACAACCATAAAAATAAATGTAGGGGAAAATCCAGTCATTACTACAGCAAAAGTATATATGATCAGAGTAATAATAAGCATTTTCTTCTTGCCGTAGATATCTCCTAGTTTACCGATTATAGGAGTTAACGCCACTCCCGATACCATATACATCGAAAGTATGAGACTGGCCTGAGCAATAGTTATTCCAAAATCACTTCCAATGGTGGACAAGGATAGAGTGAGCATTCCTTCGATGAACATAAAAAGTAGAACCAAAATAAGAAATATAGCTACTACTTTGTACGCGTACTTCTTATCGAACTGTTCCATGCTCAGAAAATCTGAATTTTTTTTAATTTCTTTCACTTAGCATATCACATTTTTTATTTAATTTTTGTTTTTGTTAGGATTTATATATAATGAGTCTTGTTACGCTCCCAAACCTCTAGATGATTCTGTTCTTAGAATTATTCATCTTCAATTCTCTATTTTATTCTTTATATTCTCAGAGTCTTTATTTTTTATATATATATAATTTCAAAAAATTCATCCTTTCAAGAATATTGATAAAGAAAAGATTTGTCAAATAAATCTTATAAAAAATATACCAAAAAGAATTAATATACTAGAAAAATTTTGATATATAATAAAAATAGTATATTAATACTACTGTGATCATATATATTTATACAATCAATCTTTTTCCCAAAGAGATTTGTATACAAGTATGTATTAATATAGATAAAATCCAAAAAATAGTGGATAATATGTATAAAATCAGAAGAACAAACCTAAATAGATTATTAATCTGTCTATTTCTAGCTATGAACATAGTTATACCAATAATTGCATATACTGGAAGATCTTTTAATAGCATAAATGAATCTACAGAAATTAAACCTTCAGAAACTTTTTTAGATCAAGAATATGAGTTTTTAGAAGGAATAGGTTATAATTTAACAATATCCAATAATGGCTATTTAAAGATAGGATACTTTAATTGGTGGAACAATATGAATCCAGCAACCAATCCGAGTGCAAGATGGTATCATTCTATGGTCTACGACTCAGCAAACGATATTGTGATCTTATTTGGAGGAAATGAAAACAATCTAGGTTATGATGATGAAACTTGGATCTATAATTTTACTGATAATTCCTGGACTAATATGAATCCAGCAACCAAACCAAGTGCAAGATGGCTTCATTCTATGGTCTATGACTCAGCAAATGACATTGTGATCTTATTTGGTGGCTCTGATGGCGATAGTGATGATGAAACTTGGATTTATAATTTTACTGATAATTCCTGGACCAATATGAATCCAGCAACCAAACCGAGTCCGAGAGAGAGTCATTCAATGGTATATGATCCCCTAAATGACAGGGTGATCTTATTTGGCGGCTATAACAACAATACTGACAATTATAATGATGAGACGTGGATCTATAATTTTACTGATAATTCATGGATCAATATGAATCCAGCAACCAAACCAAGTGCGAGAGAGCTTCATTCAATGGTATATGATACTAACAACGATCAGGTGATCTTATTTGGCGGTTATAACTATAAAACTACTTATTATAATGATGAAACTTGGATCTATAATTTTACTGATAATTCATGGGTCAATATGAATCCAACAATAAAGCCGAGTGCGAGAGGAGGACATTCTATGGCCTATGATTCCACAAACGACAAGGTGATCTTATTTGGCGGTTTTAAAGCTGTTGATAATTGGGTGGAAAATGTAGCGTGGGTCTATAATTTTACTGATAATTCATGGATAAATATGGGTTCAGCAATCAATCCAGGTATTGGAGGAGGAAATTCTATGATCTATGACTCCATAAACGACAAGGTGATCTTATTTGGTGGTCCTGAAAGTGAATTGACATATAGTAGTAAAACCTGGATCTATAATTGGACTAATAATTATTTTCATCAAGGTACATTTGATTCAAAAGTGAGGGCATTTGATAATTTTTATAATTTTACAGGAGATATAGCATGGACTCTATCAGAGAAACCACTTGGTACTTCCTTTCAAGTTCAAATTGGCTTCTCACCCACTCTAAATGAAGCAGACTTTCTATATACATCATTGCAAAGTACTGGTTTCATATTTCAAGGAATCTGTAAATATTTTAAATATCGGATTGTTTTTAAATCAGATTCTATTCAAAGTAAAACACCCTTACTTTATAGTATCGATATTTCTTATTCATTAAAAAAAATATCCAGTAACAATACTGAAGATCTATTTATTATTACAAGCATTGCTTCGGCTATTACCATGGCAATAGGTATAGTAATCGGTAGTGCCTTTACTAGCTTTAGAAAGAGACTTAGTAACAAGAGAAACAGAAAGAAAAATAAATCAAAAAAAGACCATTATAAATATTCATAAAGATTATCTATATGATAATCTCTTTTTTTTGATAAATATAGTCAAATAATATTTTTTTTTATCTTTTTAAGACATAAGCAGAATAAATTAAAATAATAAACATTTTTTCAATTTTAGGAAAAGAAAACTTGAAAAAATAGAATATTTTGGATTATTTTCTCAAAATTAATAAGTGGTGTTCCATTATCTTATTATTATGCGAAGACCAAATAATTCTCCAGTAATTGCAGGAATGCTTGTTTCTAAGGATCCATATAATCTGCTTATAGCCGAAATGATTGATCTATTAAGAAAAGGAATTCTCAAAGTGGAACGTATCCCTCCAGAAGATCCTAAAAATAAAAAAATCCAATATTATCATAATTATAAATATTTTATTTTAAGTCACAATATAAATGATTTATTACCATATGAGAAATTTATTATAGAATTCATAAAAAAATATAAAGATCCATCAAAAGAATTCATAACACATGAGGAACTTGAGAAAAAAGCAGAATCAGATGCTGAATTTAAAAATATTGTTGAGAAATGGGATAATATCATTTATGAGGAACTTAATAGTAATCATTATATTGATGCTGAAGATTTTAAAAAAAAAAAGAAAAAGAATAATAAATTAACTCTCAAGGCTACAGAACGTGAATCAGAATGGAGACAATATAGAAAGTATTTTAATATGGTTGGAAGAAAAGACTTTAGCCAAAGAGATATTCCAATATGGGAGGATCATCTAACTTATGCCGTATCCTTTGATTGTCAAGGTGATGGCGAAAAGATAAATCAAATAATGGATAAGATCTTTCCTACACAAGAAGAGAGAAAAAAATCTCATTTATACATAGAAGGAATTGAAGGTAATGATGATTTCTTTTCAGAATTTACTTTTTTTGCACCTATTGATTTTGGAATTAATTTTGCTGATTTTCTTTGTATAGCCAGTAAGAGATAAGAACATTAATATGAGTATCGTTTTACTCATTTTGATGATCTTAGGTGAAAACGTTATTAAATATGGTAAATCTTATTTTAAATTATTTTTTAAAAAAAATCTATATATATTTATAAGTATTAAATACCTATATAAAAACTGTAATCCATAAAAATTGATATATAACCAAAAAATAGCCTATCAACTATCAGAATCTATAAATTAGTTAGATTAGTAAAAATTGAATATAAACATGAAAAAACAATATATTATTCTTAGTTTATTATTTACATTAATAATAATCATCCCTATTTTAAAACATGAAGATCTAAGTAGTCAAAATATTATAAAAACAAATTCTACTAAGTATTTTAACACGACCATTATTTCAGATGGTGAAGAGGGAATATTTTGGAATAATGGAAATAGTGAAACTCCTGCTATTGTTATTGATAATTCAAATAATATTCATGTTGTCTGGGTGGATACTACAGAGGGTATCTGGGGAAATGATACAGAAATAATG
>CAZGJX010000075.1:0-14386 GCA_964525635.1 uncultured archaeon | reverse complement strand
TATTCATCCTATACAGAAGGAGTGGGATGGTCAAATGCAACAGTTATTTCAGATGGTTTTAATGGAGTATATTGGAATGATGGTATTAGTAAAAATCCTGCTATCGCTGTTGATAATTTAAATTATATTCACGTTGTCTGGGAGGATACTACAGAGGGCATCTGGGGAAATGATACAGAAATAATGTATTCATCCTATACAGAAGGAGTGGGATGGTCAAATGCAACAGTTATTTCAGATGATATAACTCATTGGAATGATGGTGATAGTTTAAATCCTGCTATTGTTGTTGACAATTCAAATGTTATTCATGTTGTTTGGGATGATAATTCAGAAGGGATTTGGACACATTTAACCGATGATAAAGAAATATTGTATACTAATTATACCAATGGTTTAGGATGGTCAAATGCGTCTGTTATTTCAGATGGCCTTAATGGTATATATTGGAATACTAAGAGTAGTAATTTTCCAGGTATTACTATAGATTCATTGGAAAATCTTCATTTAGTATGGCAGGATTATACTGAAGGTGATTGGGGAACTGATCTTGAGATTATGTACTCGAATTACACATATGGATTGGGATGGTCAAATGCTACTGTTATTTCAGATGGATATAATGGAATATATTGGAATGATGGTGATAGTTTTTTTCCCTCTATCGCAGTCAATAGTTCGGGAGGAATTCATGTTGTTTGGATGGAAACAACAAATGGATTTTGGGGTAGTTATCCAGATACAGAAATAATGTATGTTTCTTCTACAAATGGTTTATCATGGTCAAATGTTACAATTATATCCGATGGTCATGATGGAGATCCAAACTGGTATTATGGTAATCCTGAAATAATTCCCGGCATTCCAGTTGAAGGTCCTTTTTGGATCCGTGAAGTTCGCCCACCTAGTGCAAGTTGGACATGGGATGATATAGCTTTATGGTATCAGGGTCATGGTCAATTTATATTTGGGGACCCAGAAGTAGAAATCATTAACAATGCAACAACTTTTGGATACCATGCAATGAATGAAAACTATAGCATTCATGAAAAATGGGATAAATCTACAGGGCTTTTATCCTATTATCACTATAATGGTACTGTAAATTCTAGACATACCTTAGATTTTGAAATCATTTTGAAAGATTATTGGTTTAAAAGAGATGATAACGCTCCAAGTATTTTGGGATATCATCCAGTCATATTGATTGGATGTATTGGATTTTCAATAATAATTTTTATTTTCCTAAGAGAAAAAAAAAAGAGAACTATGAATTTGATTATAACTTTTATTAATATCATTTAATCAATAAAGTAATAATAATCCAGTAATATTTAACATAAATCATAAAATCAAAAATCCCCAAACTTTAAAAATAAAAATATAATATCAAAATTAGTAAATTCAATTTTAATTTAATATGGAGAAAATTTAATTATACTTTTATATAAATGAAATCAATAAGTATAAAGTGATAAATATTGAAGAAAAAATATAGTCTTAATTTAAAAGCTCGAGTTTTTTGTATACTTACAGCACTGATAGTAATGATATGCTTTTTATTCATTCCAATATCAACTAATTATGCAATAAGTATAGATAATAATACTGTATTAAAGAATAATGCATTAGATACATATGAGCAGGATACTAAGGGTAATTCTTATGGTATTTATATAGATGGAGATTATGCATATGTTGCTGATGGTGCTTCTGGTCTAGCTGTTGTAGATATCACTGATCCTACAAATCCAGGAACTCCTGTATATGAGGATACAATTGGTGATGCTATGAGTGTTTATATAAGTGGAGATTATGCATATGTTGCTGATGGTGATTCTGGTCTAGCTGTTATAAACATCTCTGATCCTACGGATCCAGGAACTCCTGTGTATGAAGATACTACGGGACTTGCATATGATGTTTATATAAGTGGAGATTATGCATATATTGCTGATGGTGATTCTGGTCTAGCTGTTATAAACATCTCTGATCCTACAAATCCAGGAACTCCTGTGTATGAGGATACAATTAGTGGTGCTATGGATGTTTATATAGATGGAGATTATGCATACATTGCTGATAGTGCTTCTGGTCTAGCTGTTGTAGATATCTCTGATCCTACAAATCCAGGAACTCCTGTGTATGAAGATACAATTGGTGAGGCTATGGGTGTTTATATAAGTGGAGATTATGCATATGTTGCTAATGGATATGCTGGTTTAGCTATAATAGATATCTCTGATCCTACAAATCCAGGAGCTCCTATGTATGAAGATACAATTGGTTATGCTTTGGGAATTTATATAAGTGGAGATTATGCATATGTTACAGGTGGATCTTCAGGTTTAGCTATTATATATATTGCAAATCCGAAAAATCCAGATATTCATGAATATACTGATACAAATGGTATTGCATATGATGGTTTTAAAAGTGGGAGTTATGTATATGTTGCTAATGATGATGCAGGATTAGCTATTATATATGTGTCATATCCAATAAATACAGGTACTAATGTATATAGAAGCACCGACGACACAGCAAGAGGAGTATATGTAAGCGGAGATTATGCGTATATAGCTAATGATTGGGAAGGTTTAGCGATCATTAATATATCAGATCCATCTAATCCAGGGACACCTATATTTAGAGATACTACGGGTACTGCATATGATATTTATATAAGTGGAAATTATGCATATATTGCTAATGGTGATGTAGGATTAGCCATAATAGATATTTCAGATCCTACAAATCCAGGAACACCTATATATCAGAATATATATGAAACAACAAGAGGAATATATGTGAGTGGAGATTATGCGTATCTTACATATCATGATTATCAAGGAATAAATTGTGGTTTAGCTATTATAGATATTTCAGATCCTACAAATCCAGGAACTCCAATATATTGTAATACTACTGATTATACAAATAAAATATATATAAGTGGTGATTATGCATATATTGCTAATAGTTATGCTGGTTTAGCTATAATAGATATTTCAAATCCTAAAAATCCAGGAACACCTATTTATTACGATATAAATATTGTAGCGAATGGAATATGTGTGAGTGGAAATTATGCTTATATAGCTTATTATAATCTTAATGATTTAAATACTGGTCTAGTTGTTGTAGATATCACTGATCCTATAAATCCAGGAACTCCAATCTTTGTAAATATTACTTCACAACAAGTTCCTGATGATGTTTATATAAGTGGAGATTATGCTTATCTTGGAGCTGGATGGGCACTTTGGGCTATAGATATATCAAATCCTACAAATCCAGGAACTCCCATTTATCGTGAAGCGGGTACTGGTGCAAAGGATATACATATAAGTGGAGATTATGCATATGTTGCTTGTAGTGGAATGGGTTTAGGTGTAATACAGGTGAGTATTACTGATTTTAAACCTCCGGAAATAAATTTAAAACCAAGCGATATTACCTTAACACGAAATTTTGTTTCTGAACCTCTTATTTGGACAGCAACTGATCGTAATCCAGATACTTATACAATTACACTTGAAGGAACAGGTATCGTTGAAGGGCCAACCTCTTGGTCAAGTGGAGGAAAAATTAGATATGTGCTCCATGATGAGGAGGATGATGGGATAGGTCTTGGAGAATACACTTATAGAATGAATATAACAGATAGGAGAGGTTATTTTATTACAGATCAAGTTGAAGTGACGATAAGAGTAAATATAAATAATATTTCAGGACCAGATTTGTTACTTCTGTTAGCTATTTCATCGATATCTATTATATTCACTGTCGTTCTAGTCTACAAAAAAAAAATTAAAAAATATTGAATCGTTTAATACTCTCAATTTTTTTTTTTATTATTATTCTATTTATTAAAATTAATTCCAATTTAGGAAAAAAATACCCGATTTATCTTATTTCTTTCACTGATTCATAGTCAATAGTAATCGTACTTTTAGTTTCAATTATTACACCAGAAATTGAGACTTTTTTATCAATAAATTTATGTAGTGCTGGATCTTCTTCCCATAAATGGGTTTTTTTTCTTATAAGAATTTTCTCCCATCTATTAGCGTAATCATCTATAGGTTTAATATATTATTTTAATCCTTCAGATCTAGATCCCTTCCCTGAGATTTCAGTAAATAGAATACCACTAATTGCATCCATTTCATAAACTACATCGTTGTTTTTTTAATCTAAATTTTCAAAAATTTATATATTCTATAATTATTTAGAAAAATATAATCTAATACATAAAGGTAATAGATAAAGATTCCTATATTTAAAAGGAAATATTTAAAATACCAAAAAGTTATGAGATATTATGGTCGATACTAATGAAATAAAAAAAAATATACAAGAACAGATTGAATATAGAGTTAAAGCAGGTTTCGAAATTAGAGAAGATATAATTGAAATTTTAGTAGAAATGGTTGAGGAGGAATATGAGAGAGATGATCAAACAATTTATATTGAAAGTTTAATAGATAAACTCTTCAGTCAACATGATAAAGAGCAAAATACATGGAAAGATCCCACTGATTGTGATAAAATCGATGATATATTTGCAAAATTAGAGGAAAAAGGTATTGTAGCACGACAAAACTTTGCCTGTTGTAATAATTGTGGTCATTCTGAAATTGGTTATGAAATTAAGATATTTAAGGAGCATTCAAAACCAATTGGTTATACTTTCTATCATTCATAGGATACTGAACGTGATTGTGAATTGGGTACCCTTTATCTATCTTATGATTCCATAAGTGGAACAGATGAGGATGCTCTTGAAATCGGTAATATAATTTTCCAGACGATTAAAAAATATGATCTTAATGTGGAATGGGATGGTTCTGTTAATACAAGTATTTGTATTAAAGGAATTGATTGGAATAAAAGAAGATGATATGTAGTAGTAGTTATAATTCTCATTTCAGTACTCCTTATTTCATACATTGAAGGGATGTTAGCGCTTTGATTCCATTTACAATCAGTACCTGCTTGGAGTGTTTTTGTTATATATTCACTTATTTTAGTAACAACATAATTAATTTTTGTAATTATATCTAACATCCTCGTATAAAGATATCAGCAGTATTATGTGAAAAACATAAAAGAATATAAATATAGATATATTTTTACTTTAAATTATATTCTAAATGTAATGTTATATATGTGATTAAACCAATAGAAAAATAGAAAAAGAGGTTATTATAATTCTTTTTAGGATTCTTGCATTGTGTGGAATGTTTAGTCCAATTGTATATACCGTTGTAAAAAATCTGGACATTTCTGGACAAATTTTTTTTTCTTTTACATCTTTAAATAGATGCCTGAGTGACCGACAACGGACGGTCTCGAGAATAACATATAGCTATCTCGAAAAGCGAATATCATATTCTTTCCCGAAACGGGATTCTTTTTCCACAATCGAGGGAAATCCTCAATAATATATTTTCTAATCCAAATCACTTCCAATCATCAGAGAAATTATAATTTTCAATCCAATTACGTATTATTTTTCTATTGTTAAATCAGCTCCTAATGTCATTATTCTATTATATGTCATACTAGTTTTTAAATGAGAAGATAGTGATAATTTTCTATTAAGAGTGTTATAAATAGCCAAAGAATATTATATCTAAATCATATATGGATTTTTATAGTGTCCAGATTTGTCTATTTTTTTAGATACTATGGGTTTATTCTTATGTGGATTCTTTTCGGTAAACTACAAAAAGATTATAGTCATATTCGAAACGATATAAGTTCGCTTTTTGCTGTTGGAGCCCCTAACAAACGGTTAGCACAATCATTTATTATATGTTCAAGTGTTTTATTGTTTGTATTTTATCTTGGATTACATGAAGGTATAACTGATGGAGGAGGGTCAATTCTAGGACCTATTCTCTTTTTAATTAGTTCAATTTTAGGAATACTCGTTGCTTTTTTTTTACCCTCTTGATGAAGGAGGTGAAATAATAACTTTCAAGGGAAAAATGCATCTAATTCTTGTAGTTGCATCAGGAATATTAACTATTATTGGGATGGTAGCACTTTGGTTCCGTTTACAGTCAGTACCTGCTTGGAGTGGTTTTGCTATATATTCACTTATTTCAGCAATTTTATCTGTAATTCTTGTTATTGTATCGGGTATCCTCGCACAAAGCAAATACAAGGGTCTAATCGAAAGAATAATGGTTAGTTCGTATCAATTATTCTACTTTAATTTGAGTTTGATGATATTTCTGATGAATTAACTTAATATTATTATTATATTTTTTATTGATATCCTAAGATTATCAATATAAAGTAGCTATCACTTAATATAATTAAAAAAAAAGGGGTTTAGAATAAATTAAAAAAAAGTCTGTGTCTTCAGTTTATATAGTATTCAGCAATCATTAAAGCATCAACAATATTAATACTTCCGTCATAATTTACATCCGCTAAGTCAGGATTAAAATTAGGTATATTAAATCCAGCAGCATATTGAGCTACTTGCATTGCATCAACAATATCTACATAACCATCCCCATTTACATCACCTAATTTTATATCACCATCAGAATATGAAACTTTTAAAAACATCAATTCACTCTTTTGTATTCCAAGACACTCTAATGTACCAACAATATATAAATCGCCCCAACTATCAATACATATTTTACTTCCTCTCTCCGTAAGTGCACTTCCCCAAACAAAATTCCAAATTAAATTACCTTCTGAATCAAATTTCAAAAGAAACATATCAAACCATCCAGAACCATAACTCCAGGTTTCTCCTGTTATATATATGTTTTCATTATTATCCATTGTAATACCATGTGTATATTCAATACCAGGTCCTCCCCATGTCCACTCCCACAATAATCTACCATCTAAATCAAACTTTGCTATACAAACATCTGACTCACCATTACCATAAGTCCATGTAGCCCCAGTCGCATATATAACGTTATTGTTATTATCTATAATGATATCGTTAGTCCATCCAGACCATTCAGTAGCCCATAATAAATTCCCTTCTGAATCAAATTTAAGGATAAAATAACTTCCTCCACCACTAATGTAGATATTCTCATCAATATCTACTTTAATATCATATCCTTTACCAGTGCTTGAATCTGGAATTGTATATGTTAAATTCCATAACAAATTTCCATTAGGATCGTATTTCATTAGAATTATGTCTTCATTTGTTGTTCCATAACTCTTTGTATGTCCTGTTAGATATATATTTCCAGAACCTCCTAAGGCTAAACTAAAACCAATATCCTCACGAGAACCACCCCATGTTGTATACCATATTACATTTCCATTTAAATCCATTTTCAGAAGAAATACATCTGCTTGACCATTGCTAAAACTCCAAGTATAACCAGTTACATAAATATTTCCAGAAGGATCTAAAGTAATACTATTCCCCTTTTCCATATCAGAGCCTCCCCAATAACTTTCCCAGAAAATAGTTCCAGACTTATCACATTTTAATACAAAAACATCAGAAGCACCAGAACCATAACTCCATGTCTCTCCTGTTAGATATATATTTCCATTATCATCCATAAATATGTCGTTTCCAACATCATCACCAGTTCCTCCCCATGTTTGATTTATATCTACATTTATTACTTTATTTTCCATAATTGATTCATCGAAAGAAAGCCTTCCTGGAGCTGAAGAATTTATCTCTCTTTTTTCTTTCTGTTCATCTTTATCAATAATAGCATTTTTACCGATAATTACTCCAAATGAGAATGAGATTGCCAATAAAAAGAATATAGTGACTAATATTCTGCTTTTTTTTTGAGTTTTTTTATAGAACATTATTATTTTAATTATTTTTTTAATAAATATTTGATTGAAAAACTTCAAAATACTAAGAAAAATGTATATTTTAACCAATTAATATAAAAAAATCATCATTCTCTTTTTCATTGTAATCTACTTAAATTTAGATATATTTCACTATCAGGATTTATTCCTGTTGGAGTAGTTGGAGGGGTAGTATCACCTCCATCTCCTCCAGGAAGCGGTGCTGGATTTTAATTAGCTATTAATTCAATAATATTTGTTAGATATGCATTAAGTCCATCTTCATAATTATGTGAAATATAACCCCCAGCATTATCTTTCCATAATAATTGTTCGACTATATTGTATTTTGTTTGATCTAATATTTTCCAGCCACCACTTACTAAATCAATAGTTTCTCCAGAATTAGGATTAAACCACCAGAAAGTATGATATAGCTTTATATCATGCTTAAATTCTCTTATTGCATTCAACCACGTCAGAAGTTCACCACTAGCAGGACCGCCCCACTCTCCTTCAAATAATGGAGCGACGCTATTTTCTACAATATAATACCAATCATCTTTAGTGATATCTGATGTTTGTATTTTAGAACCAGATATAGATCCTTCCATTGATGGAACAAAAAATCCAAAAGAAGGATCAAATAAAGAGAAAAAAGTAAAATTTCCTATTTTGTCTTTTTTATTTTTTGGCATTTTATTGTATCTAATTACATATTTTATGTCAAATGTAAAAATTATATAAAAGAAAACAGATAGTTCTATTTAAGATCATCTGGTAAAACTGTGATGGTTGATTTATTGATAAAAAAGCATTTAAATAGAAATTTAGCATTTTCATATTGATTTCTTTTTGGAACGATATGCTTTAATGATTATAACCATATATTTTGAAAGTAAGAGAATATAAGAAGTAAGGAGGTAAATATATAGAGCGGATGGGCAAATTTAAAGATACCATCAAACTTTTACCATATGATCTTATATAGCACTTATGTAATCTATTATACTATAGAATAGAATGGTTTGATTTTGCTTTTAATCTTAAACTATTGATAGAAAAGAAAAATATTAATAAGCAACGGGAATATGCCAAAAAATAGCAGAATAAAGTTATATGGTACTATACTCATTCTATTTTTATTTTGTAATTATATATTTAATTTTAATAATCTAAAAATAGAAACTAATTCATCAAATAATACTTATAAATTCCAACTAGTTTCTAACAATATTAATAGCGCTTCATGGCCTCCTCCTGAAGAAACTATTGATAATTATGCAGCTGCATTACAAAAATCGATATATTTCTATATGCAACAACGTTCAGGCAATCTAACAGATAATAATCCTGTAATATGGAAGGGAGATTCTTGTTTAAATGATGGTATTGATTCAGGATTAGATCTTACAGGAGGATATTATGATGGTAGTGGATCAAATAAATTTGGATTACCTATGGCATCAACTATAGCTACACTAGCGTGGAGTGTTTATGAATATTATTCTGTTTTTGAAAATATAGACCAACTAGATGAGATATTGGATGCAATTAAATGGGGAACAGACTATTTTATTAAAGCAAATCCTAATCCAAATGAATTTTATTTTCAAGTAGGTGATCCTGTTTCTGATGCTAGTTGGTGGGGGCCTTCTGAAGTAATTGAGGAAGTAATGAGTCGTTCTTCTTATAGAGTTACTTCGTCGCAAGGAGGATCTGCCGTTTGTGGGGCTACAGCTGCGGCTTTAACCTTAGCTTCGATTATTTTTAATAACTCAGATCCTACTTATGCAGATATTTGCTTAACCCATGCAATTCAATTAAATAATTTAGCATGGGCTGCTCAATCTGATAGTTTTTATAATTCAATAGCAGGAGCATATTATGAATCTGAAAATGGCTTTTGGGATGAATTATCAGCTTGTGGAGTATTATTATATATAAAGACAGGAAACACAACATATTTAGATAAATCTGAGCAAGCAGCAGCAAATTGGGCAATTGAGGAGTATGAAACAGAAATAAAATATCAAACAACGCATTGTTGGAATGATATGCATTATATGGCACAAATTCTATTATCAAGAGTCTCAACTAATCAAACCTATATAGACTCAATCGAGAGAAATTTAGATTGGTGGATGCCTGGTGGGGGAATTGACTATACTCCAGGAGGTCTTGCTTGGTTAGCTTCATTAGGATCACTCAGATATGCTGCAAATGCTGCTTTTCTTGCGTTTGTATGGGCTGATAGCCCTAATTGTACCACTTCAAAGGCTTCTATATATCATAATTTTGCTGAAGAACAAATAAAATATATTCTTGGTGATAATCCAAGAAGCAGTAGTTATCTTGTTGGTTTTGGACCTAATTCACCTCAAAATCCACGTCATGAAACAGCCCATGGATCTTGGGCCAATTTACCTAATTTACCCGCCGATAATAGACACATTCTATATGGTGCTCTTGTGTCAGGTCCCGATATGAGTGATAGTTGGACTGATGATAGACTTACTCTTGAGAGGACATCTATTGCATGTGATTATAATTCTGGATTAATAGGTGCTTTAGCTAAAATGACAGATTTATATGGAGGAACACCCCATAATGATTTTCCCGGCCCTTCATGGTTTAAACCTAAAAATATGAGTCTTATCGAAATTTACAGTGATGCTAGGCTTACTATAGATGGAACTGCTTGGACAGAGATTAGTGTTGATCTCGCAAATCACGCGACATGGCCTGCTAGAGTAACAGACCAATTATCTTATAGATATTATTTCAATATAAGCGAAATATATTCATGGGGATATACTTCTAATGATATTACAGTTACATCAATCTGGACAGAGCCGGGAGCAATAATTAATATTCCTGAAATAATTCATTTGGAAAATGATATTTATTATGTAGAAGTTGATTATAAAGGAACTATACTGTATCCTGCTGGTGAAGTTGAATGTGCAAAAGAAACACAAATTAGAATTGGATTACCTGATGCTTCACCAGATGAGGCGTGGAATCCTACAAATGATTGGTCTTTTCAATCTTTAAATAGTACAAGATTTCCAAATAAATATATTCCTGTATATGACAATGGAATTTGGATATATGGTTTGGATCCACAAATGTACACAAATAGCCCTGCAGCTCCAACAGGACTCACAGCTAATACACTTGATTCAACAAATATTAAGCTTAGTTGGAATGACAATATTGAGCCTGATTTTGATAAGTATTCAATTTATCGAAGTAATACTCCAAGTTTTACTCCAGACATCACTAATTTTATCGCAAATACATCATTAAGCCAGTATTTCGATACAGAATTAACTCCGAGTACAACATATTATTATCAATTGATAGCAATTGACATTTATGGTAATCCAAGTGTTTCATCAATGGAAGAGAGTGCTACAACTACCAAAGATACTAATCCTCCATTAGCTCCAATAGGACTTATAATTGAAAAAATTAATCCAACAAGTATTTATATTGATTGGAGTGATAATATTGAGCCAGATATTGAAAAATATTCAATCTATCGAAGTATTACTCCCGGTTTTATGCCGGATTCCACTAATTTTATCATAAATACATCAATAAGTCAATATTTCGATACAGGCTTAACTCCTGATACAACATATTATTATGTCATAATAGCTATTGATATATATAATAATCCAAGTGGGCCTTCATTAGAAGTTAGCGCTAAAACTCTTAATGATGATACTAAAATTAATGATTCTTTGTTTATTATATCATTAATTATAATTTTAAGCTTAATTGGAATTTCTGTTGTGACTTTATATTTAACAGAAGTGAAAAGATCAAAATTAAATAAAAAAAATACAACTCCAAATAAAATAAAAGAAATTCAATCTAAGAAAAGAGTAAAAATAAAAAATAAACCTTTAGAAAAAAGATATTGGAAACTAAAAACAACTGAAGTGGTTTCCGTTGATGATATTTTTAAAGATATTCAATTAAATGATTTATTAAATGAAAATAATATAATCGATAAGGTGACTAAATTAAAAGGTATGGAAATAACTTTACTTGAAGAAGATTTTTTTGAAAAAATTGAACTTCTTGAATGGAAGGACGAAACTGAGAAATTTTTATTTATTAAGGAAATGATCTCGTTAACTCCAGAAGAAAGAAAAAGAATATTCAATCATATGTTGGATAATTTAAATTCTTAGACGACTAATAATAAAAAGATATTTTTGAGTGATTTGGTAAAATGAATTACACCTTAATGGAGAAAGAAAAAGAGAAATTAGTTTATCAAATGATTCAAGAATATTTGAATAAAAATCGCTATTTAAATATTACCAATCTCATTCCATATATTAAAAATAGATTTACAAATGCTCAAATTAATATCAATGAAGAAGGGATTGCTAAAATAATCTCATCATTAATAGAACGAAGATTAATTGTTAAAAGATCAAAATTAGTTAAGGAAGATATCTTAACGCATCCAAATAGGATAAAACTATTTAATTATATTAAAGAAAATCCCGGAGTCTATTTTTATTGTTTAGTTAAAGAATTGAATATTAGTAATCATGTGGTAAAATGGCACTTAGATATGTTATTAATGTTTAATTTTATTTCTAAAATTCAAGTGGATAATCATGATATATATTTTGATGCGAATTTAGATCCTATGGATGCTATTCAAAGATATTATCTTTCAAATGAAAAATGTAAAATGATTATAGAACATCTTAAAAATAATGCTGATGGAGGTATTACTAAAACGGGTATTTCAGAACAATTGAATATGCATTTAAAAACAGTGACAAAATATGTTAAAGTACTATGTAAAATAGGTCTGATAAAAAAAGAGGAAATCTCCTATAAAACGCTATATTTTTACAGAAAAAAATAAAGCCTTACAAAACAAGTATATAGATATATCACATCAGATGATCAATATATTTTATGATGGATTTATAGAAACAGAAATTAATCAATTTGAAATTTATTTAGAACGAATATAAAACAATTTAACTTCATATGAGATGAAATTTCATAATCATTAAATTATTCTATATTTATTTTTGATGATAATAAATGTTATTTGAATTGTTAGGAATGAAAAAATAATGGAATGTACTTTAGAGAACATCTCAATCTATTATGAGGAAATTGGTTCTGGTAGGCCTATAATTATGTTACATGGATGGCCACTTGATCACCGCAGTATTTATTCTGACATGGAACCAATTTTCTTGGAACGAAAGGGATGGAAAAGGATATATCCAGACTTACCAGGTATGGGAAGAACTCCTGGAGGAGATTGGATTAAAACACAAGATCATATGCTTAAAATTATTATTGAGTTTATCGATAAAGTAATACCCAATGAAAATTTTATTGTAGTAGGAAATTCATATGGGGGATATTTAGCTCGTGGATTGATTTATCACCGGAGTACGCAAATAGATGGGGTATTAATGAATGTGCCTCGTATCGAACCAAATGATCAAAAAGCTAATTTACCAAAACATCGAATTTTAAGGGATGATAAAGAATTCCTTGAGGCATTACAACCAAATGAAGAAGGTATAAAAGAAATGGTTGTAGTTCAAAGTATGGACTTACTCCATACCTTTAGAAACTCAATCTTTCCTGCTATGAATATAGCGGATGATGAATTCTTGAAACGATTACATAAATTAGAGAATTATACATTCACATTCAATGTGGATTTTCTTAAAGAACCTTTTCCTGCACCTACTTTAATTTTAACAGGACGTTATGATCAATGGTGTGGTTATAGAGAAGCATATCAAATTTTAGATAATTTTCCAAGAGGTACTTTTATTGTAATGGATTGTGCAGGTCATGCTTTATCTATTGAACAAAAGAGCCTTTTCAGAGCTTTAGTAGGAGAATGGCTTAATAGAGTTGAGGAATTTATAAATATATCTTCATTGTAGATAATTAAAAGAGAGAATTAAAATTCATAATCTTGCAAGATAAAGCATAGCTGATAATATAGAGGAATAATCTACTAAGATTGGAGTAAAATAACAACTTTTACCATTCCAAAAAGAATAATAGTCATAATCTCGATTATTAATGAAAAATTTTCTTGTTTTAGAGATTAAATGTTCAATATCAAGGTTCCATGAAGATTTTAAACGTAAAAGAGCATTAATCGCTAAGCTAGTTTCATAATGAGTTGAAATAAAAGTACCCCATTCTCCATCTTCATTTTGATGGTTTCCAAGCCAATCTCGAAGAAATTCAACATTCCATGGAATAAGATTAGGATTTGATTTAAAGGTTCTTGTAATTCTATCAATTAAATAAAATATTGACGTTTGAAATTTATCAAACCAATCATTTATATTGTTCATTTTTCTGGAAAACCATGAAAAGAGATTTTCAACACTTTCTTCATTTCGAGTGCTAGGATATTCTAATAAAATCTGCATATGATTTAATTGAGTAACGAAAGATGGTTCTATCTCATTCTGATTTGTAAGGAAATTACCGTTGCAAAAAATCTGGACATTATTGGACATCCAGCTTGAGGGCCAACAAC
>CAZGJX010000074.1:0-22198 GCA_964525635.1 uncultured archaeon | reverse complement strand
ATTTCAGGTTTTAGAAAAATAAGAAAAATACAGAAAAAACAAAAAGTAGAGAATTCTTAATTTATTTTTATTTGATGAATCTAACCACCATAAATAACAATAGCTATAATTGTTTCTACCATTACTGCTAAATTAGAAAACATTGCTACTAAACCAATAATACCTCCAACCTTGGTTTTAGTATTTTTTGGCTCATTTTTCTTAGCTAGACTCTTAAACACTTGTGAGATAACTCCAAACATTATACCTATTAAATTAATTATTATTGCTGTTATTGGCAACACAATTCCTAATGACGTTAATACGCCAGGAATATTTAGGCCTAACCAAAACCCACTAATTCCACCAGCGATACCAGAACAAATTATAGATATTATTGCAAAAATTATACATTTTTTTGAATAGGAATCCGTCATATTATTTGTTTCTTTTTTTATTTCATTCAATATTGATCACCTAATATATATTTATTGGTAATTCTGGTAGTATTTATTGACCTTTTTGTTAAAATAATAAAACCAAGTATTAAATAATGTACACAGTATAAATAAACTTTGATTTTTTTCTTAATTCATGATGAATAACTATTATTTTAAGATCTTATTTATTAAATATACATGAATAATCATATCTAAAATTCATAGATGAATTTAACAATAACTTATATTTTTTGAGGTATTAAAATACATAAAAATAAAATTTTATATATATGTCTCTTCCAGCTAAAAAAGCAATAGAAATTGATGAAAACATAACGCATTACGTACACAAAATGTTAAATCATGAGATGGTTTTGAAATATGAAGAAAATAAATGTGTAGAATGTGGTTTTTGTCATCGTGTTTGTCCAATCACTTTTAGTATTTATGATGAAGCATACAAAAAAACCGCAATTGGCACACCGAAACAGATGAATATAGAATCCAGTAAGAAAATAGTGGTAGATGTCGAGAAATGTATTCATTGTGGATTATGTTCAATTATATGTCCTGGATTCGCATTGGAACTATTGATTAATGGGGAAAATAAATTATTATTAATTGAGAATGGATCGATTCCTGAATTCAAAGAGGAAATCCATGAATTAAAGAATGGAAATAAAGTTAGAAAAATAGTAGATGGAAGCATTACTATTACTTGTACTGAAAAAGACGATTCAATAATTCAAAAATTTACAGAAGAATGCGCTACTGGAGCTCTTTCGAAGAAAAATAAAGATATTGAAATTGACAAAAAACTTTGTATTTTATGTTTTAAATGTTCTGAAGCTGCTGAAAAATATGATAATATTAGTGTAAAAGTATTTCGAGATCGATTTATGCAAGTAAAAGGGGAACCTGGATCTGTATGGAATGCTATTATGCTACGAGTACTTGGTAAGGAAGGAAAAATTAAAGGTATAATTAGTAAGAGCCAAAATAAACTCGTTGATGCTATGATGAGGTTATTAGCAAAAGAAAAAGAAGCAGAGAATGAAGAAAAGAATTAGATTAATTCTCGGTACAATATTATTAAACTTATATTTTTTGGAACTATTTAAAACAATTATAATACAATAGTTGAGTTAGTTATACTAATTTAGTTCTATATAGGGAAGGATCAATAACCGCAATCATTTCTTGTTTATCTAAGGAAATATTAAGAAATTTAATGATTCTATCAATTTGCTCTGCGGGCTTTTTTATAACATCTTTATAATGTAAATTTAAGATCTGAATATTCAATTGTTTTTCTGCCCATTGTTTGATATTATGCAACTCTTTATGAAAAGCTTTTATTAGAGTTTTTGGATAATTCTCTTCAATTTCTCCAAGCATTTTTTGCTGAGATTTTAGAATTTCTTTCATATTTCGATTAATAAAAATGATTTTATATTTTTGATTTTTAGGTAAATATTTTAGTAAATAAGAAATAACTTTTACAGCCTTCCCAGTTTGTCCCTTTAAACAAGAATTATCTTCCGATAAGCGTTTTACTGCTTCAAGTTCTAAATATCCTTTTGGATTATTTTGATCAGGTTTTCTTTTTTGATCTGATAAGATTTCCACACCTCCTGCTTGTAGCATTTGCATAAGAAGTGAAGTTCCTGATCTTGGAATTCCAGAAATAACTACCAATACATCTTTTAAATTTTCCATAAGTAGCTTTTATTTCCTATTTTAAAAAAAATATATTATTAAAATGAATCATCTAAATTTAAAATAGATTTACATATATTATATAAGAATTTTTACCCAAAATTTAAAAAAAAGTCATGAATTACAAAACTTATATTATAAAATGACAAATCAAATTACTGAAAAAATAAATAGAGTGAAGAAAAATGGCAAAGTCCGTTTGTATAAATGGTTTCGGTAGAATTGGTAGAAATTTTTTAAGATCAGCTTGGAAAAATCCTGACATTGAAATTAAATATATCAATGATTTATTTGATGCAAAATATTTAGCTTATTCTTTGAAATATGATACTGTATTTGGGAGATTTCCAGGTACAATAGAAGCAAAGGAAGGAGCTTTAATTATTGATGGAAAAGAGATTAAAGTAACAGCAGAGAGAGTTCCATCAAAACTACCTCATTCCCAAAATGGAATTGATGTAGCATTAGAATCTACAGGATTTTTTGTAAAAAGAGATGGTGCTGCCAAGCATTTAGAAGCGGGTGCTAAAAAAGTTCTAATTAGTGCCCCTGCAACTAATCCTGATATAACAGTCGTACTAGGTTGTAATGATGAGAAAATAACTGATAAACATAAAATTATATCAAATGCTTCTTGTACAACAAATTGTTTAGCCCCAGTTGTAAAAGTATTAAGAGATAATTTTGGAATCAATAAAGGTATTATAACAACAATTCATTCCATGACAGGTAATCAGAAAACAGTTGATACTGCCACTGCTGGAGATCCAATAAAGATGATTAGAGGAAGAGCTGCTGCACATAATATAATTCCTACATCTACAGGTGCTGCCTCAGCAATAGGAGAAGTTTTTCCAGATTTAAATGGAAAGTTGGATGGTATTGCAATGCGAGTACCAACTTTAGATGGAAGTGTTGTTGATGGTAAATTTGTTTTAGAAAAAGAGGTTTCCAAACAAGAAATAAATGCTGCTATGAAAAATGCTGCTGAAGGCACTTTGAAGGGGATATTAGAATATACAGAAGATCCAATCGTAAGTAGCGATATCATTGGTAATCCAGTCAGCTCAATTTTCTGTGGGTTATTTACAAATACAATTGGTAATTTATGCAGTATTTTAAGCTGGTATGATAATGAATGGGGTTATTCTAATCGTTTAGTTGACCTAATCATTAAAAAATTATAAGTTTATTGTAAAATTATCCCTTTTTTTTTTATTTTTCTTTTAAATCTATAAAACTAAAGAAATATTATTTTGAAAAAGAATCCTTTAATATTATTTAGGTTTAATTTATACCATGGATTTAAGAAGTGCAAAAACTATTGATATATCAGATAGAGAAATTTTTAACAAATATTTTGAAAAATTTCCACAAGAAATTTCTGAATTTTCCTTTACTAATTTATATTCTTGGCAAGAATATTATAATTTTCTATATTTAGAATGGAATAACCATCTATTGGTGTTTTCAAAAGATTTTCTCAATAAATGGAAGCTCCCAAAAGTACATCTGGAAAATTTATTATTTTTTTTGCCTCCTATAGGTGAAAATCCAGATGATGTTATTATTTCTTTATTTGAAGAGATTAAAAACCTTGAAATTCATCGAGTGCCAGAAGTTTTAATAAATAAATTGAAAGACAATAATAGATATAATAAATTAAAAATAGAAATTGAAAATGATAGAGATAATTGGGATTATATTTATAATAAAGATAATTTAATTAATCTTTCTGGAAATAAATATCGGTCAAAAAGAAGACATTTGGAAACTTTTTTAACAAATTATGATTATGAATTTCACTTAATATCAGAAGAATGGTTGGAAATTTGTAAGGAACTTCAAAATAAATGGTGTGCTACAAATGAATGTCAAAAAAATATTGATTTAAAAGAAGAAAAAAAAGCAATTAATCGAATGATTAACAATTATAATCAATTAGAATTTAGAGGTGGAATTCTTTTAGTGGAAAACAAGCCAGTAGGCTATACTTTTGGTGAAAACCTTAATAAAAAAACAGGGGTAATTCATATTGAAAAAGCACATACATATTATAAAGGTTCATACCAAGCGATAAATAATATGTTTCTTAAAAATTGTTGTAAGGAAGTAAATTATATAAATCGTGAGCAAGATTTAGGAATAGAAGGGATAAGAAAAGCAAAACAATCTTATCATCCATATTCTATGATATCTAAGAGTATTATTTTTAATAAATCACGATAAATTAATTTAAGTAGTTAATTTACTTATTTATTCCAAAATTTATTGAATATTATATTTTTCTAATAAAGAAGAGAAAGGATTTTAGATAACATTAATAATTGATTAAATAAATATAATTAGCATATAAATTTATATTTCAAAATTTTTTATTATCTTAATAAATATATTTATTTAATTTAAGAGAATTTAGATAGCGTGATAAATAATGTCAGAAGATAATGAAATGTCGGAAAATGACGATTTAGATATAGAAGCCAAATGGGTAGGTAGACTCACAGGAAAAACACAAATTGATGCAGCTCAACTACTTATTGAAAGTGAAGAAGTAGAAAGGACAAATTTTTTATCTATTTATGGTGAAAAAGATGACGAAGGAAACAGAAGACATTACTTACTTTTAATCACAGAAATTTGGAATGATCCTCAAGGAATGAAAGCAAATATTAGAGTAATTGGAGAGAGACCACCAAGACCTTTTGAAATAGGAGCTAAAGTATATCTTGCTACAAAAGAGCAAATAATTGGATTATTAGGAATAGATCATCCTCCTGAAACATCAATTAGTTTTGGTAATCTGTTAGGATATGAATTTAATGTTAATTTATTAGTAAAGGATTTAGGGAGAATATTTATAACAGGAAAATCAGGTTCAGGTAAATCATATACTATGGGCGTTTTATGTGAAGAACTTCTAAAAAAGGGAATACCAATAGTTATATTGGACAGACATGGAGAATATGGAAGTTTAAAAATTTCTGGTGATGAAGATGCTGGTGAAAGTGAATTTATTGATAAAATCATAGAATTTTCTGATTTAAATATTAATAAAGGAGCAGACATCGATATAGAATATATGTTTTCATTATCTGAAAAGGATATTGTTGCTCCAAACTTATGTACTATAGTAAATCTAAGAGGTATACCTCTGGAAGCTCAAGAAACAATTGCGGGAAAACTACTTGATAAATTATATTCAGCTAGCACATCAAGAAAGATTCCTCCCTTTTACCTATTTTTAGATGAAGCTCATTTATTTGCGGGTAAAAAACAGACAAAAACATGTGAAACGGTCAAATTATTTTCACAAGAGGGGCGGAAATTTGGGGCTAATCTTGTTATTGGAACCCAAAGACCTCAACTTTTAGATACAACTATTCGTGCTCAAGCAGGAACATGGGTAGTCCATAATCTTACAGATATAAGAGATATTAATATAACTATTTCAAGTGCTGAAGATCTAAGTAATGAAAATAAATCAGATATAAATGGATTAGATAAAGGTGAATGTATCCTAAGTGGTGAAGCCGCAAGTGGAGTTCCATTATTTGTAAAGGTTAGAAAAAGAATAACCAAACATGGAGGGATGGGATTTAATGCTCTTGATTTTTTACCAGAACAAACAGTCGAAGAGTTACAAAAGAGAAAATCAAGAATCTTAGGAAATAAATCAGAAGAAGAATTAGAAGCGGGGAAGGAAATGTTTCAAGAGATCCTTGGTCCAAAATCAGATACAGAATATTTAAATATTATTTCACAATTAAAGGTACGTGTAAAAGAATTAGAGAGTGAAGTATTGAATCTAAAGGATAGATGTCAGAATTTAGAATCTGATAAGGGAGTTATATCTGCTGATGTTCCTATTGAAGAAAGAATAAAAGAATTACAAACAGATGTACAAGTATGGCAAGAGAAATATAAAGCACTTAAAGAAAGAGTAGATTCTGGAGAAGCCGAAGTTGTGGTAGATCAGGCAGCAAATCAAACAATTGAACGTTTGGAAGGGTATGTAAGGGATT
This sequence comes from uncultured archaeon, assembly GCA_964525635.1. GTDB lineage: Archaea > Asgardarchaeota > Lokiarchaeia > Sigyniarchaeales > SOKP01 > JAFGOA01. The sequence goes on along the minus strand of CAZGJX010000074.1, from coordinate 16,035 downwards.
TAGAAAGTGAAATTGAAAAAATAAAACAAGATAGAAGCCAAGCTCTGAATTTAGCAGAAAAATCTATAGCTGAACTCAAAAAAGGGAAGAAAAAAAAGTAAAATCAAATCCTAACTATTTTTATAATCCTATATTTTTTTGTTTTATACTTAAAAATTTTACATAATTAAAAACATGTAATTATCTCAATAAACATTAAACTCTTTTAACTGAAAAAATTCACTAAAAACATGGAAAGGTCAAAAGAAGGAAAAAATATCATTTTATCATTAATTCTAATTTCTGTAAATATAATCTATGCGATAATTTGTTATACAGTTATTTATCCAAATATTAATTCAAAAGCATTTCATGAAAGCACATCTTATATAATTAGAACAGATTTTCTAATTGCATTTATTCCACTAAATACAATCAGTTTAATCCTCTTTTTAGGAATTGGAAAATTGACTTTTTCCGAGATGGGTCTTAAAAAATCTGGTTTCTTTTTTGCAATAGTCTTAGTTTACGTAATTTGGTGGATAACGCAAATTGCATATTTAATTATTGATTTAATATTACAAATAAATCCATTAATGCCATCTTCTTGGTCTAATCCAATTTATCCATATTATCTTTTAGGAGAATTTATAACAGAATATTTAGGAAATAGTCTTTTTGAAGAAATATTATATCGTGGTGTATTTTTCACTCAATTATTCCTTTATTTTAAATTAAAAGATAAATTTTCTTCAGAGAGAAAGCAATTAATTATTGCTATGATAATCTCTCAATTACTATTTGCTTTAGCACATATTCCAAATCGATTTTTATCAGGAGGGTATAATCTTGAAGAAGCTTTATTGGGACTTTTGAGTCCATTTATATTTGGACTTTTTTTATGTTATATCTATTATTATACAGATAATTTATTTATCTCTATGGGATTACATGGTCTTGGAAACATTGCTGTATCTTTAGTTCCAGTAGAATTTCCTCCATCACAATGGAGTTTATTTATCATTATTACAGTTTTTTTTATTTCAATATTATATGAAGAAAAAACAACTAATCGAGATAAAAAGGAATCAATTAAGTAATAATTTAAATAGAATAAAATAAAGTGGTTTAGTCTTTTTCTAATAATTTTAAAAGTCCGTCTACAATTTCTTTAGCATCTCCTATAACACAATAATCTGAGGTTTTAAATATTGATGCGTTAGGATCAGTGTTTATTGCAATAATTGTATCAGAATCTGTTATACCAACTACGTGTTGTATTGCTCCAGAAATTCCTAAAGCTAAATATAAATTAGGTTTAATAGATTCTCCACTTATTCCTATTTGTAAATGTTCAGGCATCCAACCATTAAGGATTGGTCTGCGTGTACCTCCCACTTGACCATTAGTATAATCCGCAAGTATATATAATTTTTCAAAATTTTCTTTAGAACCAATACCTTGACCCCCACCAATAACAAATTTTGCATCACTTAATAATGCCGTAGGTTTATCTTTTCTAGTAGGGGCGCCAATTATTTTAATTTTTATTTTACTTTTATCAGAATGATAATTCTCTTCAATTATCTCAACATTTTCCTTTTTTAATTCCTTTTTTTTGAATATGCCAGTAGTTATTGTACACATTTGAGGTCTTGTTTTTGGACATATAATCTTAACACTAACATTGCCACCATATGCAGGTTTATCAGTTAATAATAAATCATCCCCTTTTTCTCCTCCCAACTCTAAATTTAATACACTATTTACTAAACCAGTTCTACATCGATAAGCAAGTCTTGCTGAAAGAGCATTACTTGCTTCTGTTGATGGAAACAAGAAAATTGAAGGTTTATATTTTTCAATTAATTCATATATTAAATTGGTAAAAAATTGTTCATGATAATGCTTTAAATCAAGGTGGCTAATATAAATTATCTTATCTACTCCATATTCCGTAATAATTGATAAATACTTTTCTGCTTCATAAGCTAATACAATTGCCACTAATTCCTGATTTAACTCATCTGCAATTTCTCTTGCTTTTCCAAGAATTTCCAAAGCGCAATTATTTACTTCTTCATGATCTTTTATTTCTGTAAAAACCCATATATCTTTATAATCTTTTAAGTTATCCATTAATTAGACCTCTTCTATTTTTTTTGCATCCAACGTTTTTCTATTCCATGTTCTTTCATAATATCGAAAATCCTTTGGATTTTTTCTTTAATAGAACCTTTTATAAATTCATTTTTTCTTTTATGGACCAATTTATCCGTCTTTATAACTTGGGTTGGAGATTTGTTACATCCATCAATTTCATCTGGACAATTTAATAAATTAAAATCCATAATTTCTATTTTTTTTTCAAAAGCTTTTTTTATTCCTGATAAGGGTATGTGTCTTGGTTTATTAAAATGTTTTCCAATTCTAATTATAACGGGTAGATTTACTTCAATATCTTGACTCTCATGTCCAAAATTTCTTTGGCACTTAAATTTATCTTTTTCAAATTCAAAAATAAAAATATCAGTTATTAAAGGAATTTGTAAAGCTTCAGATAATTGATAGGGAACTTGTCCTGTTCCTGAATCTAAGGTTACACTTCCAGTAATTATGACATCATAACTTTTAATCTTTTCAAATGTTTCTTTTAAGACTAAAGTTGTTTGAAGAGTATCAGAATAAGAAAATATAGGATCGGATATATGTATAACATGATCAATCCCCATGGCTAATGCTTCCCTTAATGACGATTCTGCTTGTGATGGGCCCATAGTCATTGCTGTTATTACACCTCCGTATTTTTCTCTAATTGTTAAAGCAAATTCTAATGCAAATATATCATCAGGGTTTATGATATTATCTATTTTATTTCTTATTAATGCCCCTGTTTTTAGATTTATTTGTAGGTTATCTGTTTTTGGAACTTGTTTAATTAAAACAAAGATTTTAAGCATTTTATAAATTCCCTCTCAAAATTTCTCTAGATATGATAAATTTCATAATCTCATTAGTACCTTCATACAATTCTGTCACTTTAGCATCACGATAATATCTCTCAACGGGAAGATCTTTCATATACCCATAACCACCATGAATTTGAATTGCTTCTTGTGCAATTTCCCGAGCAATTTGACTGGCATAATATTTTGACATAGCTGTTTCTTTGGAAAATGGAACGCCTTTATCTTTAAGAAAAGCAGTTCTAAAAAGAAGTAACCGGGCAGAATCTATTTTAGTTGCCATTTCTGCTAGCTTAAATGAGATACCTTGAAATCTAGATATCGGTTTATTAAATTGAATCCTTCCTTTTGAATAATTAACAGAATGTTCATAAGCAGCTTGTGCAATTCCAATAGCTTGAGCAGCTATCCCTATTCTTCCGACATCTAATGCCTGCATACCAATTTTAAATCCATCATTAAGATTTCCTAGGATATTTTCTTTAGGAATCCGAATATCATGAAAATATAAACTTGTTGTGCTAGATCCCCTAATACCAAGCTTGTCTTCGTTTTCACCTACTTCAAATCCCTTCATATTTTTATCAAGAATAAATGCTACATATCCTTTTTCACCTTTTTCTGTTTGATATTTAGCACCTATCAAAACTGTTGATGCAATTCCTCCATTAGTAACAAATATTTTGGATCCATTCAATATAAAAACATCTCCATCTTCTATAGCTAAGGATTCTATTGCACCAGCATCAGAACCTGCATTTGGTTCTGTCCATGCAAAAGCAGCTATTTTCTTACCTGAAGTGATATCAGGAAGAAATTTCTCTTTTTGTTCTTCAGTTCCAAATTTATATATAGGATAAGCTCCAACGGAGTTATGGACCGAAATAGTTAAAGCAGTAGCTGCGCATATTCTTGAAATTTCTTCAATTGTTATTGCATAACTAATAGAATCTAAATCCGCCCCTCCATACTTCTCTGGAATTTGTAGTCCCCATGCATTTATTTTAGCTAATTCTTTTGCAGCCTCCCAGCTAAATTTAGCTTCTCTATCCATAATGGGTGCTAGAGGCCCTAGAATATCTTCTGCAAAGGTTCTAACACTCCTTCTCACAAGTCTATGTTTTTCAGAAAGTTCAAAATCCAATAAAAAAACCTAAATTGAATGATATTTTTTAAGATATGCTAATTTAAAGAAACACCCAAATTATATTTTTTTAAAAATTTAAATTATAATATAATTAGCTTATATAATTATCTCAATGATAACAGATATTTCTAATTTTACTTTATACAATTGTTAGTAAAAATAATTATAGATCATCGATTTAAATATTAATAATATTCTTATGAAAATCATAATTATAATTAAGAATAACAAATTAAAAATATAATATAACCTAGGAGAGCTTTTTATAATATGGCATGGAAAGGAATTGCTTGGAGTATCACATTTCTTATAGCAGGATTAATATTTAGTATTATACCTACATATATGATTGTTACATACTGGGTTTGGTTAAATGAATTAAAATATAATGGTGAACCTATTTATACTCTAAGTCTGTTTATGTTATTCTTATGGATTGTATGTTTATTAATTTCAATAATATATTATACAGCTATGATTCGAGCTATAGTACAGAGGAAAAATGATGATCTTGGAATCTCCAAAAGTATTAAAAATATTGGATTGATAACTACTATTTTTTTAATTGGATTTATAGTTTTTTGGTTCTTTTTTACAGGTGGTGAAATCGCTTTTTTTTCATGGCAACCTTAATTTGATAATCTAATCTTTATAATCCTATTTTAGCAGAATTAAGATTTTTACAAATAATAATGGATTTTTAATTAAAAATTTGAGTAGAAATATATCAAAGAAAGGATTTTTCAATAATTTAAATAAAATTTTCTTTGGAAAATCCATATCACCATAAAAAGATATCAAATTTTTAATTTCACTATTTTGAATTAAAAAAAAGAAATGTTCAAAATTTTTATTTGTAAAATTCTTCAACAACAATCTAACCAAATAGTGCACTTTAAGTTCTTTACTAATTATAGCAGAACATGGTTTTTCATAATTCTTTCCAATAAATTTTTTTGAATAATTTTTATATTTAAAACATTTTAAAATACAATTAGCGGCATATTTTGATGCTATAAGAAGCATGATAATTCCCCCACCTGTTGTAGCTTTTACTTGGCATGCGGAATCTCCAACTAACAGAACATTATCAAATGCTATTTTATTCATAATACCAATTGGTATAATGCCTCCTTGTTGATCAATTTTAGTTTTATATTCAATATTGATTCTCTTCAAGAATATGCTAAATTTTTTTTTTAAATTTTTCGAACATGCTAAACCAATTCGAAATATTTTATTACCCTCAGGAACTATCCAACCAAATAATTCATTCCATTTTTTATCGAGATACATTACTGCTTCATTCTCATTAAAATTAGTTTGAATTCGTATTTGAGTCGCATATATTATATTATTTTTAACTCCAAAAAGTTTTCCAATGGAGGATAACGGTCCATCACATCCAATCAATAATTTAGTATTAATAATCCTTTTAGATGTTTTAAGTGTTATTAGTTTTTCATGATTTTTCCAATAATATTGAAAAGATTTAAATTTTTCTCCAAGAAAGAATTTAATATTGGGAGAATCTTGGGCTTTCTTATAAAATAATTGATCCAAAGCAATACGATCAATTATTAATGGTTCTTCATTTCCAGATAATTTAAGAATTTTTCCAGAAGGAGAAATAAATTTGGCTATATTAACGCGATTTAAAATAATATCATCAGGTAAATTAATTAATTTATTTAGTTTTTTAGATATAATTCCTGCACATTGGAAAGGTAATCCTATTTTGTGGTGTTCTTCTATTAATATTATTTTTAGATTACTTTTAGATAAAAGATAACTCAAATAATTACCTGCTATACTACCACCAACTATACAGACATCACAGTTTTCTATTGATTCATCCATTAACATAAATAAAATAAAAACGTTTAGAAATTTTCGTATCCCAAAATAATAGTTTATATAGAATTAACTTTAATTTATTAAAAAATAGATACAGTTTATTCTTTTCTATAACCTAAATCCATCATCATACCATATATTGCTGCTAATATTATTTTTTTTAATAAAGGAATAAGTTCATGAGATAAATTCGTCCGTTTTATTAATTTTGGCATCAGCATATCATAAACATACTTAGTTTTAGGTTCTTCACTATAATATTCTATAACTTGTGAGCGAAATTCTTTCATAAAGCATTTATTTTCATTTAATACTTGAATTACTTTGTTTTTTTCCTTCACTACACCAAAATGTGCGAATCCTGCTAATTTTGCTTTCATTTGGAGTAACTCTTCAAGTGATCTCATATAATCATTATAATTAAAATAAACTGGAATAGTGGTTGGTGTAGTTAGTAATTTAGATGTATGATAAAGAGTTCCAGCAGCTTCACCAAGAAATATAAAATCTATATTCTTATCTTTTACAAAAAAGGGACATTGATGATCATGTGTATGACCAGGTGTTTTTAAAGTAAATAATTGTATTTTGGCACCTTTAAAAGAAAATTCATCTATAAAATTTAAATTTTGAGAGGTGTTATCAAATTTATCTAAAGGTTCTTTTATAAGAAATGCATTATTTTCAATAGGTTTCATATTCCCTGTAAGGTTTCCAAAAGTCCGTTTAGCACGCTTCAAATGTGTTTTATAATCATTCAGAAGTGTTTTTGTTCTACTGTTGGTAATGATTTTTAATTTTTGATTATATTTTTTAAGCATAGTATACAATTTCCATGCACCCCCATTATGGTCAAAATGATGATGTGAGGTAATAAGATATTTAATGGATGATAAAGGGATTTTATTTTTTTTTATATATTTGATTAAATTTTCTATTTCAAAAGATGTGCCACAATCCAATATAACCGAAAAATTATCAAATTTCGCCATATAACTAGATAAAAATCTTTTTTTCCCAAAAGCATTCAAATCTATATGATGGATATAATCATTTATTTTACCAGACTTAGTGATTATATCATTTACCATAATAAAATTTATGTAATTAAAAATAAGAAATATATTATTAAATTTAATAAAGAAAATAAAAGGTTAAAAAAAAAGTATTTTATAAAAATTCTATAATAAATCCAAATTTTTCTTCCAATCTGTTAAAAATTTCTTTAGACTTTTCCTTTCCATATTGTCCATTATATCTTTCTTAGATTTAAGAACATCTGTTTTTTTAAATATTTGTTTTATTGTATTATTATAGCCAATTAATCTAATGTAATTATTATGAAATATTTCCAAATCATCAGCAAGCGTAGGTCTATCAATTTTATCAAGACTAGCAATTATATCTGCATATTGTTTTTTTAATCCACTTATTTCTGTAACTATATCTTTAGGTTTAGCTTTTTTTTCTTTAGCAGGTGTTTCTTTTTTCGCGATTATTTTTGGTGCGTGAATTGTCGGTTCTAACATTGGTTTTTCAGCAGGTTTGATTTCAACTACTTTCTGTGGAGTAGGAGGTGGAGATTTAATAGGTGCTGGTTGTATATTTGGAGCAGAAGCTTTCTTTGTATGCAATATATGTTTTTGAGCTCCAACCCAAGCATCTTCTAGAATAGGAACGAATATTTTTATATGTTCTTCGATAATACTTCCAATACCAGCAATCTCTGTTCTTGTTGTGCCTGCAATATCTATTTTAGATAAAACACAGAGAATTACTTCTTCATAATCTTTATTAATTCCCCACAAGTTCTTTAATCCACGATTTCTATAATCTGCATTACCAAGCTTATCTAATTCATCAAGTATTCTTTTATGTTCAGGATTTCCAACATCTATAGATGCAGCGATACGAATATTAATACGTGATGGGCAAGATTTTATAACATTTATATCAATATCAGTAATTTCAGGAGCTACAACTAATACCCTCATTTTAGCTCTAGATATTTCTTCATTTATATGTGCTTTAGCTGCTTCTGGTGATCTAATGAACCATATATCCTTCATAGTAAGTGTTGATATCTTTTTTGCTTGATCCCAGAACTCTTCTGTCATAGCTTCTTGCATTTGTAATTTAGTTAAGATTTTATCCAACGTACTATCTATAGTATTAACAACTCGTTTTGTTACTAATTCTTTAACACCACCTAAAGATTTAAGAACATCTCCATATATTGCATTGATTTTATCTTCAGCGACTTTTACAGCTTCTGTAAATTGACCTCCAATTTGATCGAATATAGCTTTAGAATCTCCTTTAGATTCAAATGTCATACCTTCTAAACCTTTAAGTGTTCCTTCAATTGAATCTTTAAATTTATTTGTAAATTCTTTATCTAAACTTCCAATTGTATCATTTAATTCTTCTGTAAAAACCATTTCATTTACGCTTAATTGGACATCCAAACCATCTTGGATTTCCTTCATACTGTTAGATACAATTTTTTCAACTAATTGATTTACAGAATTCTGAACAACACCTAACTTAAGTTTACTTAAATTGTCTGATATAATAGATTTCATACCACTTAATCGATCACTCAAATCTTCAACTTGGGCTTGAATAATCTCAGCAGATTTCGAATTAATAGCTTCAAATTGTTTTTTCATCTCATCAATCTGTTTATCTACTAAATTTTTTGTTAATCCTTCGACATCTCCAAGATCTTTTGTAATATCTTTAACTTGGTCATATACAGAAGTATCTCTAACTACATCTCCTTCTTTTAGATCAATTTTGGATAACATATTATCTCTTATATCATGAATTAGGCCCTCAGCTTCTTTAAGCTTCGTGCTATCTTCAGAACTTGCTTCAAATTCCTGAAATGATTTATCTACATCAATAGGTAGTTGTTTCTTGATATTAGAAATATAAGAATGAAAATCTTTTAATTGTCCTAAAAGTGCAGCATATGGAGGCAATGGAGTAAAATGCGGTGTTGCACCAATGATTTCTTTAAACAATCCTTTTTGTACAAATTTGTCAGCGATTTTTTTACATTCTTCTTTGGATTTATTAATTAAAATACCCATCTCGCCTAATGATACAACATCTCTGCCAGTAGTTTTAATATAAAGTTCAATTTCTACATCTGACAATCCTATGTCATGTAGTACCTGTTTAGTTAATTCATTACCGACTGGAGCAGTTTCAGCTTCGGTTAGATTTACTATTTTAAAATTATCTATTTCAAGATTTTTATTAATAAATACAATTAATTTATGTTTTGGATCTCCATGTGTATTTTCTTTTTTTATTGGAAATTTTCTTACTTTTCTGTATTCATCAATAGATATTTGATATTTAATTTCCTTTAAACATAACTTACATTTAATGGGTACTTCTATTGTTTTTTGTTTCTCGAATAAATACATAAATTTTTCATCTCTTTTAGTTTTTTTATAATTCGATTTTTTCTGGGAAAGTCAACTCTAATAAATCATAGGCTTTTTTCGCAATTTGATAATACAATTTCTCCTGATCATGTTCTTCTTTATATAAAGCCCGTATCTTTGGTAGCATAAATTCAGGAAAAATGACTAAAGGTTTGATATCTGTTAGCAAAAGAATCCATTTTCGATTTTCAATGTCCTCTATTTCAGTTAAGATTTCAATAGCTTTTAAATCTTCGATTAATACATCGGTAACAGCAAATTCAGAAAAGATCTTTGGTATTTTATCCTTAGCATAATAGTTATTTTTCATTAATATAAAAAAGTCATATATATCTGGATTCATTAACATAGATCCTATTTTTTGATTGTTTTCTAATGGTTCCTCAAATGGATTATATTTAGTAAAATATGTCAGTACTTTTTCATTATAAATATCATATAGCTCGCTTTTTATTTCCTTTAAATGTTCCAGCAATTTCTTATTCGGTGCTCGCGAAAACATAATATCTTTTATTAAAAATAAATATTCTCCTTGGTTTTTTATTATTCCTGTTTCTTTATCCTTCTCTCCTTCTATCCAATCTCTTCTTATTAAGTTTAATTCAATAAATGGATGTAAAAGAATTTCCAAATTAGCATCAGCTCTTACTTTTTGTAATTTTCTTCTCAACTCCGTGCTTGAAATTGGAAATTGTCTTAATGTTTCAAGAATTAGCAATCTAAGTTCATTATTATAAATCAAAGCAATTTTCTGAAGATTAGTCAAATTAGATAATCTTTCGATTTGAAAAATTGTGTATTTTAGTTCATTTTTTAATCTAATCTGTATATTAGTTATTTCTTCTAATTTTTTTGTTCTTCTTGCTTCGGAGAATTTTTCAAAAATATCTCCTAATCGACTTCCCATATCTTTTATTATATCTTCAAAAATTTCTATTTCATCATCTAATTGAAAAATTGAAAAAGTGAGGTATTGAGATCCATCAGCAACTTGTTTAAAATATGATATAACCTGATAAGGTGTTTCTTTTAATCTTCCACTAAAAAAGTTGGAAAATTCATATGAGACTCCAGTTAATCCAGTTGTATGTTGATAATAAGATGCAAATATATCATTCTCAACAATCAATCCTTTGTAATAGTTTTCATCAGCTTCTTCATCAATAAATTGTGATTGGATTGGCCTAAATTCAGGTTCAATCTCACCGGTTTCCTTTTGGTTCAAATTAAATGAAAATGTTATTATTCCTCTAATCAAGACTAGCCCCTCAAAAATATTTTTTTAAAAGAAATTAATATACTATAATTTATATAATTAATCCTCCAATCAATTATATTTACTGTTGAAATTTCTCCTAAAATCCTGTTCTTTAATTTAAAAATGAGAATTTAAAATAGAAGCAAATGAATATTTATCCATCTAAAGATAGGTATGAGCAATCTTCTTAATTAATTACTAGCAAATCAATAAAATCCTGAATTAATTACTCGAATAGACTTTTATAATTAAGGAAAAAAAAAGAAAAAAAAAAAAAAAAAAAAGGAATAAATTAAAAACTAATTTTTCCTTAATTTATTATTAATTAATATTTTATACGAATGAAAATGATGGCAAAAAAACTCAAAAAATATACTTTGGTAGCAATATTTTGTATATTAGTAATTGGTATTTTTCTACAAATTTCTTCAGCTACAAATAATATATTAACTAGTAAAGTCAGCAATTATCATGCGTCATGGATTATAGATTCTGAACTTGATGATCCATCAAAATGGAATTTCACAGAAAGTCGTGAAGGTCTTGTTCAAGATATAGGATGGAATATGCTTGGAGGACAGGCAAATCTTAATGTTATTGGTGATTCTTATCAATCTTCAATATCACTTAATTCAAGTACATATAATGATTGGATAGCCTTTAATAAGACAGAAAATGTTGTTATCCCTATTAATCCCAGTGGTCTACCTAGTTATGATGTTGATAATTTTGGTGCTTGGGTATCTCATAGTTGGCATGAGGAAGATGGTGGAGAGCAACCAAAAAATACACCTAGAATGCATTGGAAGTATAATGTAAGCTTACCTGTAGATATGTCTGATTATGAAATAACATCTGCAAGTCTTATTGCTGAAATCAATGGTACTGTTGATCAAAATATAGATACCCCTGGAGATACTCAAGCTGAATGGTCTCCTGATGGTTTTATAAATGGCCAATATCAACAATATGATTGGGCTCAATTTTATATTGAATTAAGTAATTTAGATTTGGATGAAATTAATACTTATAGAATAGCCTTTAATCAAACTGAAACACTAGGGAATGAAAATTTATTACAATACACAATAGATGGTCTAATTCAATCATTTTCAGAACAGGCAATAATAGATGCTTTAACTAATGTACTGGCAGTTGATTCTGGAAATAATGATTTCGTAATAATAATTGGGATTTATATGTATTGTGAAGATAATCAATTTAATACTGATGAAGATGATTGGATTGAATTACGGTTTAAATCTCTCGATTTAACTTTCACATATGAAAAGAAAATTGACAAAAGTTCCTCGGTTACTCTAAGTCAAACAGGAAATATGAAAACTGGTGAAAATGTTACAATAACTGGTGCTAATTTAAAGTTCAAATACAAAATCGATCAAGATTGGACAAATGAATCTGAATTTTCAGAATTAAGAATTTACATCAATGATAATAAATTTGAAGAATCAATAAGATTATCTGAATATTCAACTCCTGATGTTTTTGTTGACGCAGCAACAAATGGTTTTGAACTAGGATATATAGTTCCAAAAGATGTAAATATAACTCTCTCGATTCAATTATACTTAGCTAATACATTCAATTTGGATTCAGATATCATAGTATCAATTGACGCAGTATATTTAGAATTATATTGGCAAGAAATTGTATCGGACCCAGTAAATCCAATCGTACAACTTTTAGAGGAACCATGGTTTTATACAGCATTATTTATTCTTGTTAGCGCAGGTCTTATGGGTTTAGGCAGCTGGTTTGCTTATTATTATCGTGTAGGTCGATATCCAATACCAGTAAGAAAAGTGAGAAAATATAGAAAAAGTTTGAACAAAGAAAACGCACCTAAAAATGTTAGAATCATAAGTAGAGATACTATGTTTGAACATAAATATGGTGCTGAAACAAAAGTAATTTCCAAGGATTTAAAAGACGCTTCTTTAGGTAAGAAAATTAAACAATCAGTGTTATTAGGTGAATTTAATAAGTATATAGATGATCAAAAATGAGATGATTATATCAAAGAAGCAAAACCAGTAGAGGAAGAAATTAATGGAGTAATACCAATAGAAGAAATAAAAGAAGCCAAAAAGATAACTGGAAAAGAAGAACCAATAAAAGAATAAATTTAAAATCTATTCTTTTTATATTTCTAAAATTTTATATTTTATTATTTTATATTTATTCGTTTTATAGACGCGAGAACTACAGCATCATGAAATTTATTTCTAATAAAAAGATAATCTCTTAAAATAGACTCTTGTTTAAATTCACAATCTTTAAAAAGATTAATAGAGTAATGATTCTCTGTAGTAATATGAACTTCTAATCTGTTTATCTTCAAAAAATCATATGCTAAATTTTTAATGAGATGGATAGCTCTCTTGGCATATCCTCTTCGCCAATATCTAGGACATGTCCAAATTCCTATTTCTCCCCTTTTATTCAACCAACTTAAATTCCAGAGACTTATTATACCGATTGGACATTTAAAATTAAATTCATCGATCTCAATAATATAATTAAATTGTTTATAGTCATTCCAATATTTTAAATATAATTTCACTAAATATTTAGCATGATTTAATGATTTCAATGGTCCTATTGAAATATATCTAATAATATCTTCATTGTTGAGATTGTTATAAAGAAATTTGACATCATTTTTTGTAATTTTTCTTAAAAATACAATTCCATCATTAATTTCATTTATATTTCTAATAGATGAATCCACATTATTATTTGGGCTTTTATAAAAATAAATCTGACTTTTTTTGTAATAAAAAAATAAAATAAAAATTTAATAAACAAAAATATTTTAAATTAATATCCTTTGAATTCAGGTTCTTGTTTTTTGAGAAAAGCTTTAATTCCTTCTTTAACATCACTAGAAGCTGAATTAATTCCAAAACCTAATTGTTCAAAATGTAATCCAATATCTAATGGAACTTGTGTTCCAAATTTAGCACATTTCTTTATCATTATTAGGGCAGTTGTCGCTGCTTTACCCAACCAAGTTGCTTTCTCATTAACAAGATCCTCAAATTTATCATCATCAGCAACATAAGCAACATAACCCATATCATACATTTCTTCTGCAGAATATCTATCTCCGAAGTATAACATTTTCATTGTTCTTGCTAAACCGATATTTCTTACCATTCTCTGAGTCCCCCCATTTGCAGGAAAAATTCCTCTATGAATTTCAGGAAATCCAAATTGAGATCTCTTACTTGCAATAACAAGATCACAAACAAGAGTTAGTTCACACCCCCCACCAAATGCATATCCATCTACAGCAGCTATTAGTGGTTTATTGAATTCCTCTATCATATCATAGTATTTTTGCCTCATATACATTGCATGAGCCATATGATAAGGGATGTTCGGCTTCACTCCAGGACCAAATGAAGATGATAAATCAGCTCCCGAAGAAAATGCTGGTTTCTTTGTAAAATCTTTTGTACCTCTTAATACTACACATCTTACTGCATTATTCAATTCAAAACCTTCTAATGCTTCTGCAATTTCTTTAAGTGTTAGTATTTGAAGGGCATTTAATTTTTCAGGTCTATTAATGGATATTACTGCATAATTACCTTCTTCATTTAATTCTACTTTTATATGTTGATATTCTTTTTCTTCTGTCATTTTATCTTACCCATATTTATAAAGTTCTTAATTCGCAAAATTTCTTTTTTTTTATACAGAATAAATAGTATTATTTTTTCTTCAATTAAAATTTTAAATTTTTTATCCTCAAAAATAATATTATTTAGTATATTAAATATACTATTTCTTAATTTAACATGTCAAATTCCAATTAATAATACATAAAAAATGTAAGAAAAAGTTAATTTGAAAATATAAAAAGCAAAATAATAATTAAAATAAGTAAATAATTTATTTTCTCATTTTTGAAAATTCTCCAGATTTCATAAGTTGAATAGGTTTGAAATAATCTTTACCTGTTTTTTCTGAAAGATCTTCTAATAATTTTGACCATGCTTCATAATTTCTTTTTCCAGCACCAAATGGACCCGGTGCATTCATACCCGCCATATTTGCATCATCTATTATTTTATATCCACTAGCTATTCCTTCATCCAATATCTTACAACCCTCATTTAACATTATAGCAAACGTTGTAGATAAGTCAAAAATACCTGCGGGTTCTGCATTTTTAATCCTTTCCATAATGGCGTCTTTTCCTTGGCTCCAATCATAAAATCCTTTTCCTGTCTTTTGCCCCAATTGTTTATTTTTATATAATTTATCAAATTCTATACCAGGATCAAAATCAAAAGATAATGTATTCTTATAATACTCCAAAACATGATAAGCCGTATCAATACCAACGAAATCCATTAATACACATGGGGGCATTGGCATTTTTCCTCCTGCATCCGCATCTAATTGGGCCCATTCAAGCCCTTTTTCAGCAGTCTGGTCAAAACACCAACTTAAATAGAGTTGTACTGGTGCGTTTAATCTGTTTACGATAAATCCAGGACGGTCTTTCAAAACAGGAGCAATATACCTTTTACCTCGAAGACAAGGTAATTTTTGAGCAAAACTCATTGCTATTTCAAAAGTTCCATCAGATGTATCTTCGCTTTTAATTACTTCTATTGCTCTCATAAGAGCAACAGGATTAAAGAAATGCATTCCACATACTCTTTCTGGTGCTCCACTTTCTTTTCCTATTTCAGTAATACTCATTGTTGATGTATTAGAAGCAAAAATTATATGATCTGATCCACTTTCCATAACAGTTTTACAAACTTGCTTTTTAATTTCTAATTTTTCGATTACTGCTTCTATAACAAAATCAGCATTTTTTACTGCTTCACCTAATTCTATAGACTTTGATAAATTTGATAATAAACTATCGGTAGTAACACCTTCACCTAGACTCCCTTTTGCCTCAACTTTTTTAAGGCTTTTTTCAATATTAATAGCAGATTTATCAACAAATTCCTGTTCAATATCAATAATCACTACTTTATATCCAGCCATTAATGATACCTGTGCAATACCCGTTCCCATAAGTCCGGATCCAATAATTGCGATTGTTTTTATATCAACCATTTTTGATTCACAATTTTTTCAAATATATTTTATTTTAAATTAGCAAATAATTTAATATAAAAAGCATTTTAATCTTTCTTATTCTTTTAAAATTTATAAATATATTAAAAAAATATTATAGTAAAACAAGTTTATTATTTTATCAGATTTTTTTTCAGTTTGATATATTTCTATTTTTAGTACAATTTAGAAAAAGGAAATATAAAAAGAAAAAAAACTCCTTGCGAACTAAAGTTCGCTTCTAATCACAAAACTTTT
>CAZGJX010000073.1:0-22290 GCA_964525635.1 uncultured archaeon | reverse complement strand
GTGAGTGCTTTGTGTAATTCCTAACATTAAAATAGGGGGGCGATGTGAGGATTAGTTGAACCGAATTTGATTCTAACTCTCTTAGGGAGTCCTCCTCTCGTAAGTCCTGATTCAATATTAGGTATTTTATTTTTATCCCTCTCTATAATTTATAAAAAATATTTTGATACTAATCTTTCAAACTCCTTATAAAACTCATCTTTTCCAACACCGAAAGTATTGATTATGTCCAATATCTCATGATATTCCTCATAGGAGAAGATCTTATTTTCAAGTTTTTTGGCAAGTTTAATTTTCTGCTCTTTTATGAAATCTTTCATTTTTCCTCATCCCTCCCTATTAGATCATCCCAAGCTGTCGCAAGGGATTTTTTTTATTGCATTCTGGACAGGTGTCATAGTCAGGCTCTAAGTCTCCATATTCACAATAAGGACATGATAAATAAGCGTCTACAAGGGCATTTGCCATCATTCTTTCTATGTCCTCTTGGGTGAGCCTTTTCTTTTTTATATTATTACTCATTTTTATCTACCTCTTTTCTTAGATTAATTTTACTTTATTTTATTACTATATAATTTGAAAATGACTATTTAAACTCATAGGAAAATAGCGATCTCATTAAATTACTGCCTTAGACTCACTCCAACCTAAGCAGAATGGATCTTCATCAATAATGACTAGATACTTTGAATCTATCTTCTGTGAATGGGGATTCTAAAGAAAATTTACTCAATAAAGAGATAATATTCTATTTAGACCAAGATTTAGGAAAAGTTTATATTTAAAACCTTAAATGATAATAAGAGAATACCTAGATATTTATATCTTATTTTTTTTACCTTTAACTTACCCTATCTATACCTTATCTTACCCTTTTCTAAACGTATACCATTCATTAATAATCAGTATGTCAATTTTTAGCTTATATGTACCATAAGGGAGTTGCCTTGAATTATTTGATACAGTCCCAGCGATTCTTTTTCAAATGTGTATGAGATCTTTCTCTTATGGATGGTCAATTGAAAAATATTTGCCTTGTGAATCGTATGCTCAGCATTTTTCCAACTTCCGTTAATTCGGAAAACGTTTGAGATGGAAATCCACGAATCATTAGAGGAAAAGATTTGTTTTATTCTTACCTTCCCTGTTATCGTATGCGTGTGAAATGATTGGGGATCTTTAAAGGTAATTTCACAAATGACTTCTTCTGAATTCATACTAAATCTTATGGGTATCCTCATTTAAAGAAAAAATCCATTAATAGATAATTAAATTCAACCGAAAAATAATATCTGCACTTTTTTTCTTTTTATATAGATGGAATATTGTCATATAAACTAAAAAGGTGTAAAAAAAATATATCTTGGAAGAAGAAATGGTAAAAAAAAGGTAAAATTATCTTTTGAACATGTTTGCGCATTAGAAGAAATTGAAATGAGATTTAGAGAAGCAGGAATTAAATGGATGGTTATCGGAAGTACAAGTTTAGCATTTCATAATATTGATATTATACCTAAAGATGTAGATATTTTGACTGATAAAGAGGGGGCTTTAAAATCAAATACAGTCTTAAAGAAATTCATGGTAAAGAAAGTTAAATGGAAAAAAGGTAACCACTATAAATCCTATTTCGGAGAATTTAAAATGCATTTACTAAAAGTAGAGATCATGGGAGAACTATCTGTAAAGACAAAGGATGGATGGAAATCACTTATGCATAGGTTAAATGAACCTGTCTATGGCTTTATTGATGGTATTCCAATTCCAATCACAAAATTAGAGGATCAGTTAAAAATATGTAAAAATTCCATAGCTCAAAAAGATCAAGAAAGAGCTGAACTCATTCAAAATAAAATTAATGAAATAATTGAGGAAAAAAATAGAGGTTGGTGGATAAGATAATTATAGTGTAAGGTTCACTTAAACTTATATTAAAATTAAAAATGAGTTAGAAATAGAAAATTCACTTTATATTTTACTATATATTATACGATTTACTTATCCAAGAGAAGAATATCGTGAAAAGAAAATATATATAAACAAAATTATTGTATATAGATATCATATATAGTTAATTTTTAAAATCCAAAAAAGATAAAAATTGGTTAACTAAAATGGTATGGTATTATTGCGAATTTTGTAATAAAAACATACAGGTCTCTGAAGGCAGAATAACATGTAAAGGTTGTGGACATTTATTATATAACAGAACCATTACAAAAGAAGAAAAACAACGAAGAGATCGAGAAAGAACTACTTATTGTGAATACTGTGATAAAATGGAGTATGCAGTACCTATTCAAATAGCGATATCGAATACTGAACAGCAAGGACAGTTAGCCTTACAAAAGATTAAACATCCTCCAAGAACTGCCTTAAGAGTTAAAGACGGGCGCTATAAATTGGGATATCGTCTTACTGAGGAAGGAAAGAAAAAAGAGTTAATTTATTGTGTATTATGTATTCTCACTATCTTTACACTTGGTCTTGCTTTAATCCCTATTTATTTATATTATCATCTAAAAAATAAACGAGAAAGAGAAGGAATAAATCTAATGGTTGATTCTGCTATAGGTGATTTAGATTATCTTTCAGATTTTTTAAATCAAACAAGTGTAAATTATGATTATATATGCCGAATGTGTATTAAAGGTGTAAAATTGGGAGAATCACCCAATTTAAACGTAAAAAAAGCACATCTTCATTTTGATGAGAGATGTCTTTTTATTAAGGAACCAAGAATCATTTCAGATCAGAAGGAGGATTATACAAAATTTATAAAAAGACATATTCTCTTAACTATTTACGGGATGTGCTTTTTAATTACAATGATAATTGGAGTCAGCGCTGGACAAGGAACTCCTATTTATGATCTTACTATTACGATTGCATCAACACTAATTATATTATTTATACCTATACTAATTGTGGATATTTGTATTTCAATAAAAATAAAAACACAAAAAAGTAAAAGGTTTACACAGAAAAAGGAAGAAATCTTAATATAAGAAGAAGAGCATCGTCATATACTTGAAAAATTATTAAGTGAAGTTAATTCTATTTCCGATAATGCATGGAACGATTATAATAAAGGTAATCTTGAGAGAGCTGTAAATCTCTGGGAAAAAATAACAGAAGTTTTATTGAATTGTAAAAAAAATAACAGTAATATTAACACTTTTGCGTTTATTCAAATAAATAAAATGTGGACAATCCTAGGATTAATATTAGAAATACAAATAAGTTAATTAGTAAAAGAGCAAGTTCTGATCAAATAATAAAAACTCCTTCTAAAATTTATTGTGAGATGTGTGGAAATGAATCTACTACAGAACAAGAATTTTGTAAGAATTGTGGTACTCAATTACACGTAGACATCTCAATAATTGATATATTAAATGAAAAGGATGATTTAATAAAGAAATGTGAATCTTCTATAGAAGAACGATTTTTTAGAGTTGCAAGAAAACTTATTCCTGATATTAAACCTCAAGAACCTATTGGACAATATCGTGTGGATTTTGCTGTAATAGATAAAAGAGTAGTAGTTGAGCTTGATGGTCATGAATACCATAAGTCAAAAGAACAGCGTACCAATGATGCGGAACGCCAACGGTTCTTACAAAAGAAAGGTTATACAGTTATTCGCTTTACTGGAAATGAAATTAATAAAGATGTAAATGGATGTGTCTCTGAAGTCTTAGATATTTTAGAAGAAAAGAAATAATAATGAAAGGTTATTAGACTTATTTATAACAGGGTATAAGAAGGGGAATTTTGAGGAATTATGTGTGATCATGTATAGTTTGGTCAAGGGGCTTAGAATCGTCTTTATATTGTCTAATCCAATAATACCTAAGACTTGTAATAAGATTTTAAATGCTTTAACATTTGAGACACAAGATATCTCAACTATTGAATAGAGATATAAAAACGGATTAAATAAAGACTCTTAGATTAAAGTAAAGAAGTTAATTCTCTTTGAGAAAATCTAATTATTCTGTCTTGGAAATGAATAGAAAATTAAAAAAGAAATTGTATCTATTCTTAAATAGATATTAATACTTTATATTCCTTAATATAGCCTATATTTTATCGAATCCTATTTTTAATATCTTTCCCATAATATTCTTTAAAGAACGAGTTATTTTAAAATATGCTGTTTCATCCGTTAGGAGTTTTCCTTCCTTATCTAGCACCATTGCATGAACTCTTTGCATACCAAGTTCCTGTGCCTTTTTTATACTCATTGTGATTTTCTCCATACTTTCTTTAATAGATAATTTTTTTTCATCAGACGGAAGCCCCATTCCTGTTGGATCTAGGCGAATTATAAGGTCTAATGGGTTTTCTTGATTTTTTTTTAATGTTAATACTACTTCTGCATCATTGTCTAATCTTAACTTTTTAGGTTGGATTAGTATTTCAGATATCTCAACTTTTTCGTCTAAAGGCTTTATTCCTATATCATAAGAAGTTGTGGAAAGCCTCACTCCATTTTCATCATTGAGGGAAATTGAGATTATTACAGACCTTCTTTTTGTATTTACAATCCCAAGATAAATTTCGATCTTTTTGGATGTATGAGGTTCTATTATTTCTTTTACATGAGTCTCTGGAAAAGAGAAAAATGGAGCTCTAAGATGAAGTTCAATAATGGTTTTTTTTGCAGTAGGATTTACAATATCAACAAATAATTTTACATCATCTCCCGAAGATGGTCGATGAGGTTCTACCGAAATTTCAGTGATTTTAGGCTTTATTAAGTTATCCTCAACCCAATTAATTGCTTTAATGATTGATTTCCCTAAATCAATTCCGTAATACTCTCCGAATTTCTTAGCGTTATCCAGTAATCCTATAAGTGGATTCGGATCTTCATTAGTGATTTCTGTTGCATCTACAAGATATAAGGGAAATGCCATTAAATCCCTATCTACAGCAATTAAATCAATATAAAAGTCATCTTCATCAAGCTTTCGGTTTAATAATTCTCGATTTGAAGTTAATAATTGACATGTGGCATATACAAATGTTATTGCTGAATGTTTTTCATAACCAGCAAGTTTGAGATGTTTAGCACATTCTATTAAATTACTTGCCATTATTTCTTTTTTATCTTTCATTCTAATACTAATTTGGATCTGAACCAATGCTTGAAGATAATCTCCTACATTATATAATTCTGCGAATTTTTTTTCATGCTTGATCTGCTCAATAAAATGAAGTAGCTCTGAAGCATTTAAAATTCTATCCTCACCAACTTGAGCAAGTGTAAACATTTTTTCTGCTTCTGAAGGTTTATATTCTAAAAAGGCATTAAACACATTAGTGAGAAAAGACACAATTTGCTTATCCTGACAAATATCCATTAATTTTATTTTAAATTGTTCTTTGGTGTCTGTGGGATTATCAATTTCAATTAAAAGAGGGGTGTCTTCTTTTTCTTCAATAAGAGACTTAAAAAGAGATCTCCATGCTTCTTTAATCCTAATATTCTCTTTTGCTGATGTCATAATCCATCCAGCCATCTTTGCTCGTTCTGCATAATCTTTTGCAACCTCATCTTCAATTTCATATTTATCCTCAGAGATATCACATTTATTTCCAATTAACCAAATAGGTATAAAACCAGCATTTTTTCTTATAATTTTTAACCATTCAGGAACACTTTGGAAAGTCTCATAATCTGTTAAATCTACAGCTAGAAAAGCTCCAGAACATCCTTGAGCAAGGTTCTCAACAACATGACGAAAACGTTCCTCACCCCCACAATCTATTATATGGGCAGTTATTAGCACTGATTCTTGTCCTTCTAATTCCAATGTATAGTGGATTATATCAAGAGCAAATCCAATAGTCATTTTATAATCTTCTGTAAAGACATTTTCTTCAAACCTTTTTAAAAAAGCTGTCTTCCCAATACCTCCACTACCTGCTATTAATATTTTAAATACATATCTCTTCATACCTCATCACCTTCCTTTTGTAATTATATTATGCAATATTCAAAAACATAATACATAAAATTTATAATATTAAAGATCCCTTTCTCTAAATTCTAATTATAAAGTAAATATCAATTTATTTCTATATAAAAATATCTTTTTTTTCCTCGATTAATTGAATATTGTCTTTTTCAGCCAAACCAATATATAAATTGATATTTATGATTTTTTTTATTGTAAATAAAGGGATGAAGGATTCCTTTATTCTGCATAAAGGATTACTATTAAAATCTAATAATTAATTAATCAGTCCTATTTATCATTAAATAATATAAGTATTTAAAGAAAAAAACCGCTAAAGAAAGAACTTTTTAATAAAGGTCGTGATATTTCTTTCTTAAGTATTCCTTCTTTAGCTGGTATTCAGAACATTCCTTATAACAGGGAAAATTGCAAATTTCATCTGTCTGAGGGAGTATACAACTCCTTAAAAATGGACAGTATAAAATTTGTACGTGAAAACGGTGTCTTTTTCAATACTCATATTGCTTGATAACCATCATTATATTTAAATAAAAAAGTGCGATCGGGTACAAAATTAAGTGATTTGAAGTTATTTTTGTCGCCTTATGTTTTTTGTTCTTAAGAATCTTGTATATAAATCCTTGATTTCAAAAACTGAAGTTAAATTTTAATAAAATCTTTAGTAACAAAAAGGAAAGATTTAAAGGGAGTCATTTCTTCGTTTTCATATACCACATACAAAAAACAGAAGAAATGAATCACCCATGTTTATAGAACAAACCAGTCTTATTAAATATTTTCCTTTCTTGAAAAAACCGAAAATTGGAATACTTCGGAAAAAACACTGCAAATCAAATATTAAATCCCGATATTCTCTTGAAATTGGGCGAGGGAATACAGTCAAAATAAAGGAAACTCATTGTCTTGATTGTGGCTCTCGTTTAGTAAAAAATGGACGTAACAAGAGGGTAATAATTCACGATAATGGGAAAGGAAAACTCCAATTCCTCATTCAGAGAAAACGATGTCCCCAATGTGGTGAAATACATCCAGATTATTCGGAACTCTTTCCTAAATTTTCAAATTATCATGAAAACTATAAACGACGAGCTCGACAGCATTATATGGAAGGCTTAATGCCCTCCCAGATTAGACGTGTATTTAAAATCGATTTTGGAATTACGATTTCGAAATCAAGTATCGTAAATTGGATTAATGAGGTCGCAGAACCATTACGAGACATGCTTCAAGAGACACCTATTCCCTCAAGTGGACATTGGGGCTATGATGAGATTGTGCGACATGAAGTTATATATTTGAATACGTAAACTTGGAGGTTAATAAATACTAAGAAAACGGCACTAAGATGGATAGGTGTGGCTACCTAAAGGTGCATTATTGGTAACGATAATGTGTTAAGCTTTAGGAACAATGTACTATCAGACGAAACTACCATTCGGATGATGGGCTAGCCAGGACTTCTATGGTAAACGACAGTGAACTTGTGATAAACCCCCGTAACGTACCCCGTGGCGAAAGGTAGTGATACGCCATACCAAAAGGTAATGCTGACAGTTAGCGATAATTATCTCTTATCGCTTTTCCATCCGTAGTTCAGCCGGGGGAGAGCAAGTACCTAAGGAAGTCGATTAAAGTCAAATATATAAAACATGGTAAACCCGATAAACCCCGTACTATAAAGGGAAAAGAAAGACATATGAGGTATCTCCTCGCCTTTCAAAAGATTATAGATACGGTATCCAGATCCTAAGTGAAGGGGAAGGTTTAGCGGGCAGAGGAACCAAGAGGAAGCGAATGCCGCCTAATAATAGGGTGGATAGGAGCCTATATCGAGAGATATTCGATGAGATATAGGAGATGCTCCAAGACGAAAGTCTGCTGACTTCAAAGGTGGTGGAGACTGAGAAAGTACCTTGAAGGAACCCTTAACTATAAGAGGAGTTAGACAATGAAAATTGAACAAATCTATAGGCAAGAAGATTGGTGGGATAAGATAAACTTTTCCCAACTGGAACGGAATGTAAGGCGACTTCAAGGTAGGATCTTCAGAGCATCCAAGAAAGGTGATAATAAACGGGTAAGGAACCTTATGAAACTGTTGGTACGATCGGAATCAGCAAAATTATTGGCGATTTATATGATAACCCAGAAGAATAAAGGAAAAATTACCCCTGGAATAGATGGAAAAGTCTATTTAACATCAAAAGAAAGAATGGAACTAAGTAAAGAAAAATTTGATTATAGGACTTATAAATTTCAGCCTGTACTAAGACGATACATACCTAAAGTACAAGAGAACTGGAGGACAAGGATACGAAATAATAAACGGAGATATAGGAAATGTCCCTCAATAACGGAAAAACGACCCTTAGGAATAATGACAATCAAAGATAGGGTCATGACAACGTTAATCTCATTTGCTTTAAATGCTAAATGGGAAACAATATTACACCCTGATGTATTCGGGT
Source organism: uncultured archaeon (assembly GCA_964525635.1). GTDB lineage: Archaea > Asgardarchaeota > Lokiarchaeia > Sigyniarchaeales > SOKP01 > JAFGOA01. Next base: position 13,829 of record CAZGJX010000073.1, on the reverse strand, counting down.
TTCGCCCTGGAAGAAGCACCCAAGACGCGATACAACGAATCTACATGGAGTTGAACAGAGGAGATAGAATTATATTAGATGCGGACATCAATAAATTCTTTGATAATATAAGACATAAAATAATTATAGATAAATTGGATATATTCCAAAGAATTATTCAAAGATGCCTAAAAGTGGGGATAATAGACAAGGGCAAGAAACTTAAAATACACAAGGGTATCGTTCAAGGAAGCCCAATTAGCCCAATATTAGCTAATATTGCACTACACGGAATACATGAGACCATTGGAAAGGATGGAATCGCTATCCTTTATGCAGATGATTTTATAGTAATGACAAAAACGAAGGAGGCAATGAAAAGGATAATCCCAGAATTGGTGAACTTCCTTAGAAAACGAGATATAAATTTGAAAAGAGAGAAAACAAGAATTACAAATAAGGAACAAGGATTTAATTTCTTAGGATTCACGATTGAGCAGCCAAGACAAAAACTATACATCAAACCCCAAAAGGAACGAGTGAAGAAATTCTTAGACAGTATGAGATCTATTATTTGGACTCATAAGCAGATGGAACAGGGAAAGTTTATAGCTCTGCTCAACCCTAAGATTAGGGGCTGGGCTATGTATTATAGATTTTCTGATGCATTTCAAACGTTTTCAATAGTGGACAAGGTACTATGGCAACAAATATGGCGTTGGTGTGTAAGAAGACATAAGAATGATAAGAAAGGTAAGAGATGGATAGCTAATAAGTACTATGGAAAAGTTGATAACAGAAAATGGACTTTTAGAGTTGATAAAACAGGGTATACATTAAGAAAAGCAAGTGATACCAAGATATTGAAATATAAGTCTATAGTTGGCGATAAATCTCCTTTAGATCCAAACCCTAAGGTTAAGGATTATTGGAGAAGAAGGGGATATGAGGAAATTAGATATGCAATGACTTAACCATCAATTATCACTTAACTTAAGTACTCAGGAAGCGGTGACGTGGAATGAAGAAAGGGTACGCGGGGACGTGATTGGAACTCTCTGCCTGAGCCGTGTGCGGTGAAAGTCGCACGCACGGTTCTTAGAGGGGAAGGGATTGGTAACAATCCCGACCTACTCGACCATATGCGAATTAGTGGGAAGAGAATGTACGCATTAGATACGGTGGATGTGGTGACGAAATTTGTTCCAGGAGCAATGATATCCGAATCGATGGGAAGACAAGCAGGATATCATCTGTTTAAAGAAGCTCGTTGTCACAATACTCTACGGATCAAAAGCCTTGTAAAGGATTTGACAACAAATCTAGGTGGGCTCCTTCGAACCCATAGTTTTAAACATATTATCCAGCAGAATTGTTTAACTCATGTGAAATGGATGATCTCAAAACATGTAAAAGCCTTCTGTGGATTATCTACTCAATCGATAAAACCTATTCCCAAACAATGGCGTTGGCTCCTTAAACGATTTTATAATGTCATAAATTCGAAGAATGAAACGGATGCATATATTAAATTAGAGATTGTTCGGAGCACAATAAAGCGATTACAAGGAAGGAAGATTAACCATCTTCAAACAGCTCTGAAGAATTTGCAAGGCGGGTTTTATAAAATTATAGCCCATCAGCGAAATCCAAGTATTCCAAAAACGAATAATCTATTAGAAGCCAATCATAAGAAGTATACCTACTATCCTTCGTTTAAACGCAGGATGATGACAGCTAGGGGGGCGCAGAGAGTTCTCGATTATCGTATGTTCAGGCATAATTTTAGAAGATTTCCTGAATATATTCGCTTTTATCGCGCCAAATATAGACGATATCGAGAAGTACTTCAAGAAATAGGAAGAGATGCTTCTATTAGAGGGCAGTCAAATCATTTTGCTCAGACAATTAAGAAGTTAGAACTATGGTTTGGTAATTACCAACAAGTTTGGTATCAATATTTTGCTATAATTTAATCAATTCATCATTTAAAACGAGATTTTATGCATCACTGAATTTTGTATAGAACCAAAAATATTGACCAAAAGTATAGAAAAAAATAAATATAAACATTCTTCTGTATATTATAATCCAATAAAATTAATAAAAATAATAATTAGATGTATTATATATGTCTTGTCCATATTGTGGAGCAAAATTAACAAATTTAAATCAAAATTTTTGTAGAACATGTGGGGGTAATGTTTATATTTCTTCTGAAAGACTTGAAAATAAAAAGAATACCTCATTAATAAATTCACAAATAACCAATAAAGCGAGAACAAAAATAGGACCAGAATCAAAAAAATGTTTTGTCTCTTCCCTAATATCTCTACCTCTAGCTATACATCCGGCTTATTTTGTTTTTGCACAAATCTTCGGTGATAATCTTTTCGTTAATCAACCAGCATTAATAGTCGTTCTCTTTCTACAAATTATTTCATTACTATCTGGTATCTATTCAAGAATTAAAAGTAAAAAAGCAGGTTTAAATGAAGCAGAAAATTCAATTGAGAAAGTTGGAAGTGTATTTGCAATGATGGGAATTGCATTTAGTCTTCCAGGTTTATTGGCAAATATAGCATTGAACTTAAACTTATTAAAAATGTTTAAAACAGTTTAAAAATTGAAAAGAATTTTCTTGCTATAAAGTAGAAGAAGAATAAAAAGTAAAGAAAGAAAAATCGATTCTTATATCTCAGCGAGTAGACTCTCAATAAAGGCTAATTTCTCCTCTATCGAGAGAATAAACTCATCGTCGAACTCTTCCACGTCCTGCTTTTCAAACTCTTTTTTACAGTTGATACAATCAAAGGATTCCTCATATTCATAGATGCTAGCATTACCGCATCGAGGACAGGAGTATTTCCCTGAATTCTCTATAGCTAAATTCGAGATATGTATTATCATATTCATAATTATCATCACCATGCTAATAATTTCTAAGTATTTAAAAGAAAAAAAGAATAAAGAATTTAAAATATTCATGTTATTATTTTTACCACTGTCCATATTCGATTTTGATTCGTTTTCTTTTTCCTCTTTTTATAATCGTCCCGATAATATTATCTATCGGATTATCCTCCCCATATTGTTGCTGTGGTATCATAGTATCATCATTACTGATATGGTCAATAACCCCATCTCTGGTTGCTGGGATTTTCCCAATCTTCCTCTTTTTCTTTAGTTTTAATGTGGAAATGGAGCCCCTAAATCCATGTCTAGAAGGTATCCTGTGTCCACCATTACCAGTTAACAAATGAGCCAAGAGATTCACTCCCATAGCTAAGTATTTCAAGAAAAAATAACCAACGCCTATAAAAATAAAGTAGATAAAGCTGAATTTTACTGGAATGAAAAGATTACTCGTTAGAAAATAGACTATGATTCCTGAAAGGAAGACTATTAATATCTGAAACATAGCATATTTGGAATTCCTTGAAAATCTCGATGTTATAGCTCGAATGTCTGCTGGTGACGGACCTGCTGCGAATAGAATGGAGATTACAAGAATCCCCGCCAACCATCGATAGTACCAGAGAAAAGACGAGAAAAGAGCGATATCAAGGCAAAACCACGCAATATAGCTCATTATAAGAAGCGGGGCAAGACCAATTAGAAATGCCTGCAAGAACGTTCCTACATCACTCCTTACACTACCCTTCATTTCTCTATAACTCACCTTTATACTTTCTGGTCGCTTTCCCATCAAAAGACACATCCCGTAATGACACAGCTCATGGATGATGATTCCAATGAAGGCAATGATTCTTAGGAGGGTCTTCAGAAAATTTGAGGGAAGTCCTCTCCACATCATTCGTAAAAAGAAACCGAGAATCAGGATGATTACAAATAACCAAATTCCATCAAGCATGGGATCATTTTATTTTGGATATTTATAAAGAAAAAATATGATAAAAAATGTCTCAATTCCTTCAATTTCAAGTGTCTATACAAATCCATATGTATCGGTGTTCCATAATGATAACAACTTATGTAAGTTGGTTATAACGAAATATTAGAAGGGATAGTTAAATAGTCTGGGAAAAAAGAATGAAAGGAATTAATATTGAGAAAAAACTTAGAACAAGAGATTGGTAAATACCTCAAAGTATGCAAGAGAAATTATTATTAATGAATTTGAAACTCCTTTTATTAAATAATGAATTATTAAAATATTTTAATAATTAATCATAATGAAGACTAAAATTACTGTAAATAATCTCAATGGACCTTATAATTTTTGATCCACTAAATCGAATAATTTGGGCTTTTGTGATCTTTTTATATTTCTTTTTTGGAATATATTTGATTTTCAGAGGACTTAATAGAGATGAAATGATAAAACGTATTTATCGAATGATTGGTGTTCTTATTCTTGGATTAGCTTTATTGAGATTATTTTATTATTTAAGTGATTATTATATAGAAGGTTTCTATGATGGACATATATTTATTGGAAACTATGATTCTTTTAACGAGCTTTATTATCCAATATATATACAATTAGCCCATAGTAGCGTTAATATTTCAATAAATATTTTTATTTATGAAATTGGGAGAATTATAGGGATAAGTATCAAATTAAATAAAAAAAAATACAGAATTGGGAAATATTTAAAATTTTTATCAGGTTTAAGTATTTTATTTATAATAATATCCCTCTTTTTCATACCTTTTGACATACAAAGAAATCTCATGGTTATTTTAGCAGGAATTGATACTATTATTGTTATGCTTTTTTTATGGGGCACTTATAAATATAGGAGCCCTTCTCAAATCCAGAGTTCTGTTTCAGTAATGTATATGATTGGAGGGATACTTGTTTTAGCAGGATTATTTTTAGATTCGAGATTTGTAAAAGAAGCAAGAATATTATCTTCTATCTTGCCTGCTTTTTTCCTATTAATAGGATTATTGATTCTAATAATTCCAACTTTATTTAATTCAAATAAAATCAATAGATTTTCAAGGTATATAAAATATTTTTGGTATTCTTTAATCGCATCCCATCTTTTTATGCTTATTGTCTCAAGTCTTTTTTTTATTAACATTGATATTCCAATTGTATTTTTAATTATTTTTATATTAGGTATGTTCTTGTATATCTATACTATTATCATATGCATTAAAAATATATATAAAAAGTTCAAAATAAGACATTCGAATACAACGGTTATAAAATTTATTAAACAAGGTCTTTATTCATTTTCTCATTACTTTCATCCAAAAGATGATAAAGATCTTAATGAAATAGAAGAAATCTCTGAAGAAGAATTAAAAGATACATATTTAGATATATTAGATCTAACTAAACAAGAATATTACATATTGACTATATTGGATACATTAAAACAAATGCAAAATGAATACAATCCTGTATCAAAAGAAATACTCGAAAAAAATATCCTTGAGATTAATTTAGAAAACAACATCTCAGATAAAAAATTAGATTCTGCATTAAAAATCCTCAGAGATAAATATTTAATTTCAAGAAGTTTTATGAAAAATTATAATATTACAGCGGCTGGGATACAATTTCTTCAAGTGATAAAATCAGGGAAATACTTTAGCATTTTTGATGATTATTTTACTTGGAAAAAATCACAGAGACGCTATATATTACCTTTTTTAAAATATCTTAAAAATTATAATAAACCTGTATTAGTGGGAGATTTAAGAAAAGGGCTCGATTGCCATATAAACACATTATTAAAAACTGCATATGTACTTACTGAGAACTTCATGATTATTAAATATAAAAGAGGAAGAGAGAAATTACATGAAATTTCAGAAATCGGATTAAATTTTCTAGATCGAAAAGAAAATGACTTTAAAGATTGATGGTAATTTCAATTTACAGAAGTGAAAAGATTTCATAAAACTTATATTTTAATTAGTGAGTTTCTTAAATTTATATATTTTATATATTTTGATAATATTCCTCTAAGATTCTATCTCTGAATTCTACATTTTATGAGACTTAATCCATATCAATATGTATAGTATTGATTGAAAATGTATATTTTCAATTACTTTATTAATTAAGGATTTCTTCAATAAATATTAATTATAGTTTTTAAAAAAAGGTGAGATTTATGAAAAGTAAAAGACTTGAAGATAAAAAACAAATAAAATCTAAATTTAAAAAAATATTATTTGTTATTTTTTTAACATCTCCTTTTTTTTTTAGTTTCGGTAATATGTTAATTGATCAGATGAGTCTCATTGGAAAAATACATTTACCTAGAAATGATTCATATTTAATTGAAAATAAACCAAAAAGCAGTCTAACTATTTCTGACATACTTCTTGAATCTGAATTTGAGGGAGGCATTGGTACAATACCAGAAGGCTTCATAACAGAAGACACCTTTAGTGAAACAGATGCTATTAATAGCTTATGGTCTCATTGTCATCGACAAGGATTTATTGCTACAATAGTATCGCCAACTAATTTTCATGTCTATCCTGGCGAGTATACAAATATTAATAGGAATATCCCTATTTCACAAGGATATAATCATCACATAAAAATAAATTATAGAGATGCAATGAGCAGAAATATATTTGAAAATCCTGTTTTTGAAAATGTTTTTGAGTTTTTTTTTAGATTAAATAATAATGATATCATTAGAGAAATAATCGATAGTACTTATGACACTTATGATGGTCCTTTTGATATATATGAGACTTATAATTATATCTCAAATTCCGATGTTTTAAGTATGGAAATGGGAATGGGAGCAATAAAATCACAATCATGTGTGGGATCATCTTGGTGGACTCATGCACAATGGGATTATATTTTAATAGAAAAATGGGAGCCCAATATTGTATGTTCCAATATTTATCGTACAGAATTATGGTATGAAGGAGTGCCAACAAGTTTATGGCTTAATTTAACAAATGTTGGAGTAGATACACTTTATTCAAATGAGGATTTTTCAGTAAAGATTTGGCAAAAAGGCAATCCCCTTCATACATTTGATTATTTTATTGATGTTCCCTATGATATTGCTCCTGAAGAAGATTTTCAAGTAGAAGTACCTTTTATCCCATATGAAACGGGTGATTTCTGGTTTTATGTAGATGTTGATATTAATAATGATGTAAAAGAATTGGGCGAGGAAACAGATACGAGTTCTGATGACGTCAGGTTTCATTCTGATATCATTCCCGTTGAAGAACCTTTTGTAAAATGGGAGAATCCCTCTGACATTGAACATATTTTATTTAATGCTGGAGACGATAGTTGGTTTAATTTTACCTATGATAAGATTGGAATTAATAATGTAAATCTTACAATTGAAGGTTATGATTATGGTTCAGTATGGAATTTAAATCAAGTCAATATATCATATTTGGAGCATAATCTTGAAGGATTGGTATCAGCAACACTCCATGGATATTCTAATGATGTTGAGCTAGTAAATGATACACGTATATTTCGATTTGGAAAGGTGAAAGAATATATTTCAACATTACTGGAACATAATTTTACGTATATGGGAGATCAACTATATCTTATACTTCATGATCCTCCTGGAGATCATTCATTTTCTAAATTTAAAGAGAGCACCACAGATCTGTCAATTGGAGTAGACTTTGATTTTCATACCGATAATGAAGATTGGGATTATGGATTTGAAATTACACCAAGTTATGCAGGATTTAGCATTGGTTCTGTAGGAACTCGATTAGAATTTCACGAATCAAATGAAACAATTGAGGAGTTTGATTTTAGGTTGCAGGTCACAAATTATACCTCTCTCTCATCAAATATTGAGAGTGTTAATCCCAATTATATTGGATTAGGAAGAGGGGATGTATATTGGGGAGAGGCTTGGACTGTGCGTTATGATATTATTGAATGTAATCGGAGTTTCTATAATGGAACAATTGAACATTTAAAATATCAAATAAAATATTGGATAACAGCAGAAGGAGAAAAGATACTTCATCATCAGAACGCTCCTGATCTTTGGAAACTTCAGAATCAAGTCTATAATGGATTTCAAAATGTAAGTTGGTTAAAACAAGATTTTGGATGGGATGCTCAAATAGCTTGGGAAGAAAGTACAAAACAAATCAATACTGAGAGAAAAACCTCAACAATAGAATGGCAAATGTCTCAAAGTATGCGTCAGAAATTATTTACTAATGAATTCGAAACACCATTTGTTAGTGGTCATACCAAGGTGTATTCAGAGACTCAATTTAATCATGAAATGGAAGCGTATTATAAACTTGAAGATGATGATGTTTCTGATCATTTACATATGGATGTTGGTATTGATAGACTTTTTGGGACTTATATTTTCAGATCTAATGAAAATTTTACTATGACATCTAATCCGCTAGAGTTTAATTCAACAGACTATGTTTCCCCATTGATCACCGATCTTTCGTATCAATACGATACTACTGGTGATGGTTTGATTTGCTCGGATGATAATCCTCTAATTACAGTTACTTTAGATGAAGAAACATCTATTGATAGAGTATGGGTGAGCTATAGTTATGATGATATATCTGATTATATTGAACTGCAGAGGATTAGCTGGATTGATAATACGTTTATATATGAAGGAAATCTTCCTTCTATCCCGCATGGTTCCACAATGGAATGGTATATTCAAGCGTGGGATATAGGAAATCACCATTCAATAAAAAGAGATATTGGTGATCAGCCATATAGCTATACAGTAGAAAATAAAGCTCCTGAAATACAATTATTATATCCAAATGGCGGTGAAATCATTGCAGATTCAGTTTTAATAAATTGGTCTGCAACAGATATTGATAATGACAATTTAACCTTTAGTCTTTATTATAATATTGAGAATACTGGTTGGCATTTAATTGAATCTGGAATCAAACAACAGAATTATACATGGGATTTTTCAATGCTTTCAAATTCTCATTCTATAGTCATTCGTGTAAATGTAGATGATGGATTTGGTGGTTTGAATTTAGATGAGAGTGATTTTTCATTCTCCATCTATCCTGATCCCATCACTGGTACAATTATGATAAATAATGGAGATACTTATTGCACTTCATCTTCTATAGCTCTGAGTATAACATCATCTAATGCCGTCCAGATGAGATTCAGTGATGATAATAATACAGATTGGAGCTCATGGGAACCATTTAATTCTTTAAAGCAATATATTTTCTCTTCAAATAATGGTTTAAAAACAATTTATGTTCAATTTCAAGATTCAAATGGATTCATTTCTGCAAATACCATTTCAGATTCAATTATACTTGATACAATAGAACCAACAGGATCAATTAAAATAAACAATGATGAAAGTTCGACTAAAGTAAAGGATGTTATTCTAACACTCAATGCTAGCGATATTAATTTGGTTGTACAAATGCGTTTTAGTTATGATGGTACATTTTGGAGTGATTGGGAGTCTTTTGAAGAAACGATAATTTATAGCTTATCTGAAGGAGATGGATTGAAAAGAATTTATGTGCAATATATGGATTCAGCTAGATTAGTCTCAGATATTTATTATGATGAAATATTATTAAAATCTACAAATAATCAACAAAATATTTCATTAGGTCCATGGATTATAGTAATGACTCTTATATCACTTATTTATGGTATACACTTAATTTATAAGAAGAAAAGATATAGATTAACCTAAATTTTCTTTTTTTTTTTCTTTTTTTTCTTTAAATAGGCACATTTGATTTTACTGTAAAATATAAATTTTAGAATATACGACGATGAACAAGAAAGACGAAATTGGATACTATCCTAATTGCAATTGCTCCTTTTTTTTCCATAAGAATTCCAATTATAAACGAGATATGAAACTTGAAATATGTGGGAATTTGTATTCTCACCCAAAGCAGGGAAAGGTTCATTCTTCTGCGCTTATATGCCCTCTAAGGAACTTTCCCATTTTAATTATTGAACAGAATGGAAAAGAATCCTATTTTCGGGCAGATCGCCCTTGCTTCAATTGTGTAAATTATGGCAGTTGCATACTTGTTCATGAAGTAGTTAAAGAATTTATAGAGATGGAAGTATATGAAAATCAAAAACATAGTGAAATGCAAAAAAAAAATAGCACCTGGAATAATACTTTTATTTTTTCTTGTGGGAGTAGTTTTTATTCCAAATGTAATAAATATCCAGAAAATGAATTCCCAGAATACAGAAATTAGCGTACTTGGATCTGAATTAAATACCCAAGATCTGGGTGAAGGACTAATACACGACAAGGTACATACGTTTCATGAAAATCATAGACAAATCGTCCTAAATCCATATCTACTCAACCAGTCATTTTATCACATCAAATTTGCTGTTGTAACCGATGAACATGAGTGCCATATGAATTTAACACTAATTGATCCAAATGGGTTGATATATCATATATTTAAATCAGAGGTTCCAATGCGCTTTAATGCTTATTATACAGTCCCCTATGGTGTAGCTGTTACTGGAAACCATACTTTAATCTTTACGGAAACAGAAGGTCCGAACTTGAATATTCATATTAGTATCTATCAAGGCGATAAAATGTCTGATATTCCTTTTCCTGTACACCCTGAAGAAAACCATAATTGTTCTATAAATCTTGAAACAGATACAATGTATAAATTCTATATTAGTAGAGTAAGCCCTATTGCTTACAGTTTGGATGCCACACTAGAAATTAATTTAAATTTAACAGATCCTAATGGTATTGTATTTATAATCTTTAACAGTAAACCGATTATGGCATTTAATACACCAATAGATTTTCCATTCGGTACTGCTGTGGGAGGATTTTATTCTATGGATTTTAAAAATTATCAGGTACAGCTAAACATAAACATTTTAGTACATCTAGTTAGGATAAGAAAAATATCAACAGAATTGAATTCAAGCGATGTAGGAAATCAAACGAATACTACCAATAGCAGTATAAAAACAGTACCCTTTATCCCACCCACAGCTTTTTATGGTGGTGTTGGAATAGTAGGAATGGTTGCAATAATTGCTCTTGTTATTGGATATATTAACAAGAAAAAATATAATAATTAAATCCTATTTTTTCCCCTTTTTTTTTCCGTTTTCTATTATTCATATGATAAGTAGAATCAAAATATTGGCATTAATGAAGGAATTTTTTTATAGAGAGCTTTCAACCAAGGAAAATAATTCTGTGTTAAAATAAGATTTAATATAAGAGTGCAAATAGGAATTGATCTTAATGGATCTAAGGTTAGAATTTCTTGAAGACAACAGTAAAATTTTGAATTGGTCTCTTTTAATTTAACTTTAAAATCATTAGATTTTTTTGAGTTTTCAGAATTATTATTCATAATATTTTTGTCTTTTGATTTTTGTTTAAATTATGAAAAGATCTTATTATTTAAAAATAAATTATTTATTATCTTCTTTAATCTGAATTAAAAAAATCAATAAGTTTATTATTTTTATAGAGATTTTTAGATACCTTCTCTATCAAATATTAAATAATTCACAAATTTCTTCCCATTTGTTTTCATAATTATATTTTTCTCTAATGTATTTATTTCTTATTTTTTCTATGATTTTATTCCTTATTTCTTCTGATTTATATAATCTACAATTTTTAAAAAAATAGAGAGGATCATCATTCATTTTTCTTAGTATCTCAGGATCTTCATTCAATTTCTTTATTAAATATGTTAGCATAAAATTAAAATATAAAAGGATTTCATTATGGAACTTTCCTACTAATTTACTGATATTTCTCTCGCTTTCGCAATACCAACTTTTCATAAATTTTTCAAATTTTTTAAACCAATCACTTCCATGTACAATTATTGATCTTATTTCATATATCTTTCCAAGAAATTTATGTAATTTCCAGAATTCTTTTTCATCCTTTGCTAAAAGTGAGGCCGCATTAAGCCTTAATCGTAAGTTCACATAATCTTTACTCCCTTTGGTGAACATTGTTTCTAAAAATGTTACTACATCAATAAAAAAATATGAATCAATTAGACGTTTTTGATTTAAGCGAAAATAATAAGTCAATATTACTGGATCTTTTTCTAGTAATTTAGTGTTCTTTAGAGCTGAGTATTTTGATAATATATTATCAAAATTTGTATTTTCTAAATTCTTACTTATATTATGATATTTTCTCTCAAGTCTGGAAAAATCTGTCATATTAGGTTCAAACCACCATGGTAAGTGAAGTACTGGACTCCGCCATTTAAAGTGGAAATCCTCTAAATATAATGCATTTACAAATAGATGTAAGTCTTTTAATGCTTCTTTATACTGTTTATCATATAACTCAAAATCTTTTTCAAATGTGGGATCACCTAAAAAATTAGAAAAAAAAATTTTTGTCTTTAATTTAATTTTACCAATTATAAGTACATTGTAAAATCTCGAATCCACAAGACTATTTTCTAATTTCTTTACTGTAATAAATGTATGATTTTTCATTGAATAATTATCTTTATTAACTAAAATTTCATTTCCCAAAATATAAATTGAATCTACTGGTAAATATATCTTAATTTCAATTTCCTTCCCCTCTAGTGCAAGTCTCCATTGTGTTGAAATATTATCCAATACTTCTTTAATCTTATCATCTAACCAATAAGTCTCATTACATAAACTATAAAAAAATCTGTAGTATAATTCCTCTAAATTAAAAAATGTTGAACGACTTCCATAAACATAACTTAAAGTTAGATTTCTTTTTTTCTCAAAAATTCCAAGAATAATATTCTTAAATAGTTTTAATTGTTCTTCAGGAACAGGAATTTTAACTACAGGAATTAAAGTACTTTCTTTTTTTGGAGGAATTATACTAGTGGGTATATACTGAATTTCTTTTTTATTATTATTAAAACAATAATTTTTCATTAATTCTTTAAATAAATTATAATCAATAATATAGTTTTCATCTTTATCTTTAATAGATATTTCATTATCTTCAAAATATTTTACTAGTTTAACCATATTGTCTTTTAAAATTTCTATAAAGTAATTAATATTGTTACTCTCTGTCATTTTAGAGCTTTCCCTTTAGTTTTAAATTGAGAACTCCTATATTTTATTTTTTTGATTTTTGTCTTATTTTAAAAATAGCTAATTTTTAATAAATATATTTTCTACTTTTCTCTCTTGATTAATTTATAGAGGGAACTCTATTATATAAATCTGCTATTTTTCTATAAAAAGGTTCTAGTTTAATTTCAAATGGAAATTTAAAATCTCTTCTTTTAGGATCATTTTTCATTGAATTTTTAACAATATCTTTGATTCTGGATGTAATCTCTCTTTTAAATATTTGTTTAAATGTATCTTTTTTTTTTATTTCATTATTGGGATTTAAGTGTATATCATTTGGGTAAGCTCTTTGTATCTCCTTTCCATAATTTTTATTTAGAAAATTAATTGTTACTTTTTCATATCCATTGGCTTTTATTCTTGAAATATCATCTTTATTCTCTATACGTTCGATTATTACTATAGATTTTTCTTTTTCTTCTTCTAACAATCTAATAATTTCTGAATCATTATCATTCGACAATTTTAAATTGATAAAATCCAACCAATCTATTAAGCTATTATAAAATTCGGCAGAACTAAAATTTTCTGTTATAAAATCTGGAAAAAAGAATGAAGAAATAGTATCATATTTTTTTTTCTTCTGTTTATATTCATTTAGATTATGATAATCAAAAAAGTAATAGTAATCCTTTTCAGGTATATTTTTCTGTAATCTCATATAGTGTACTACATTACTCTGTGATCGCATATTTTCTACTCTGAAATTAAACATAGAACCTATAATCGGGTAAAAAATATATATCTTGAGAATAAA